>CAMOQY010000074.1 GCA_946623295.1 uncultured Lachnospiraceae bacterium
GCAGCTTTATAAGCTCCGTCTCGCCGCTCTCCCAGTTCGGACGCTTCCAGGCCCAGACACCCGTCCGCTCGTCAGTCTCCGTAAGCACGCCGTCCTTTTCGCTGACTCTTACGAGGGTCACGTCGCCCGCGTCCACCTCGGAAGGCTCGTCCATGATTTTGAATACCCTGTTCGCACCCGCCATGGCCAGCACGATGCTGTTTATCTGGCCGCTGAGCATATGTATCGGTCTTGAAAAGCTCCTGTTCAGACCGAGGAAGGCTACGATCGTGCCAAGCGTCATTCCCGCGCTCTCACCCGAAAGGGCCATTGCGCAGCCCACCACGGCGATCAGTACGTAGCTGATATGGCCCAGATTGCCGTTTATCGGCATCAGGATATTCGCTATCCCATGGGCGTTCTTTGCCGCGGAGCGCAGCTCCTCGTTCTTTTCCACAAAGCCCTCTATATTCTTTTCCTCATGGCAAAAGACCTTTACCACCTTCTGACCCTGGATCATCTCCTCGATATAACCGTTTACGGCGGCGATATTGCGCTGCTGCGCGCCGAAATACTGCGCGGAGCGTTTGCCGACGATACCGGTCACAACGAATGATACAATGATCATCAGCACGCTCACAAGCGTCAGGACCAAGCTCATACGTATCATGCTGATAAAGGTTATAGTCACGGTAAATACAGTAGATATAAATTCCGGCACGGAGCTGGATATGAGCTGTCTGAGCGTGTCCACATCGTTTGTGTATACAGACATGATGCTGCCGTGCTTGTGGGTATCAAAATATCTGATAGGCAGCGTCTCCATATGCGAAAAGACTTTGTTTCTGATATCGAGAAGCGTGCCGTTGCCGATATTTACCATTATTCTGTTGTAAATAAAGCTGGTGACGACGCCCGCGCCGAAAAGCATCGCGAGCTTAAGCAGGGCGCTTGCCAGGGAAGCAAAATCGGGATTCTGCGATCCGGCAAGAGGCAGGATATAGTCATCGATCAGCGTCTGCTGGAAAAGCGTGCCCTGCAGACTGATATAGGAGGTCGCGAGTATGGCTATGATCACTACGACAAAAGCCGCCGCGTATCTGCGCATGACAAAGCCGAGTACTCTGCCGAGTATCCTGAAGGGATGTTCTACCTTTTCATCCACTTTCATACGGTTTCCGGGTCCGGGCATATCATACCTCCCTTCCGGAGCCGGCTTCGTCGAAGTCGCCTCCTCCGCTGGTCTGAGTCTCATATATCTCACGGTAGATAGCACTGCTCTCAAGCAGCTCGTCATGCGAGCCGACCGCAGAGATCGTACCGTTGTCCATTACCACGATCATGTCGGAATCCATCACCGAGCTGATACGCTGGGCTATGATCAGCTTTGTAGTACCGGGGATGGACTCCCTGAAGGACTGCCTGATCCTCGCATCGGTAGCGGTATCGACAGCGCTGGTCGAATCATCAAGTATAAGGACCTTGGGCTCCTTAAGCAGCGCCCTGGCTATACACAGCCTCTGTTTCTGGCCTCCGGAGACATTGGCGCCTCCCTGTTCGATATGGGTCTCATAGCCGTCCGGCATCTGGTCAATAAACTCGTCGGCAGCAGCCGCGCGGCAGGCCGCCTTGCACTCCTCGAGCGTGGCGTCCTCTTTTCCCCATCTCAGGTTATCCAGAATACTGCCCGCAAAGAGCACATTTTTCTGGAGCACTACAGAGACCTTGTTGCGGAGCGTCTCAAGGTCGTATTCTCTTACGTCCACCCCGCCAACTTTGACGGAGCCTTCGTTTACGTCATACAGACGGCTGATAAGGCTCACAAGGCTGGTCTTTCCGCTTCCCGTACCGCCTATGATGCCTACCGTGCTTCCCGATGGAATATGCAGATCTATATCACGCAGCACGGGATCTCCGCCGCCTTCCTTGTAGGAAAAGAACACATCATCGAAATCTATGCTTCCGTCCGTTACCTCCATTACCGGATCCTCGGGATCGGCGATGGCGGGCACCTCGTCCAGGACTTCCACTATTCTCCGTCCGCTGGCAAGGCTCATTGTCAGCATGACAAAGATGGCCACGAGCATCATCAGCGACATCATACAGGTCATTATATAGCTGAAGAACGAGGTAAGATTACCGGTCGTCATATCTCCGGCCACGATGAAATGAGCGCCGAACCACGAGATCATGATGATCAGCGCATAGATCACCAGATTCATTATGGGGCTTGCGAGGGCCATTATCTTTTCGGCGCGGACAGAGAAATCGTAAAGGACCCTGGCTGCCCTGCCGAATTTTTCGTTTTCAAATTCCTCTCTGACGTAGGCCTTGACCACCCGGATCCCGCTGATATTCTCCTGAACATCGGCGTTGAGCAGATCGTACTTTTTAAAGACCTGTTCAAAGATCTTTGTGACCTTTCTCATAAAGAAAACAAGCACACCGGCCAGTACGAGAAGCGCTCCGAGGAAAAGAAGGCTGATCCTGACATTCGTCACAAAGCACATGACCATAGAGCTTATCAGTGTCAGCGGCGCGCGCACTGCCATACGTATGGACATCTGGAATGCATTCTGGATATTGTTTACATCCGTGGTAAGACGCGTGATCAGACCGCCCGTGCTGAAGCGGTCGATATTGGCAAAGGAGTACGTCTGTACTCTGCGGAACATCGCATCGCGCAGATTATAGGCAAAGCCCGTGGAGGCGTTTGCCGCGAATCTTCCCGCCAGAATAGCGAAGCACAGCGAAGCGAAGGCTACGGCAAGCATCAGAAAGCCGTACCTGTAGATAGCGTCCATGTTTCCTGCGCTGACACCCTCGTCGATCAGCGACGCCGTGATATACGGTATCAGAGTCTCCATAAAGACCTCAAGGGCGGCGAATATCGGTGTCAGCACCGCGTATTTTTTATATACACCTAAGTGTGAAAGCAGTTTCCTGAGCATAAATAACCTCCGGTTATACAAGCTGTTATTGTACTATCCGGAGGTTATTTTTTCAACTGTGAAGTTTTGCCTGAAATCCAAAAAAACAATAAAGAAACGGCTTTAAATGATCAGACCACCGCTCCGCGGCTCTCATGTCTGATCTGTTCGGCCTTTGCGCGCAGCGCATCGATCCCGCAGCCGTCCGCGATCATTCTGTAATAGTCCATGATGAGCTCGTACAGTCTGCCGCCCGCTTCAAGTCCCGATACACCGCAGAGCACCTCGCCTGCCGCCTGCTCAGACTGAGTCTTTTCAGACTCCTGAATGTAACGGTATACTCCGGCGGCAGCTCCGAGGGCAATATAAGCCGGCGTAATGGAGCATTCCAGCGCCAGGCTCGCTGATCCGATCATGCGGTCTGCAGGCGAAAGCTTTCTGGACGGATCTCCGCCCACCCTCTGGCAGGTATCGCCGAGCGCCTTGTTGGTAAACCGGAAAAGCAGATCGTCAACATGTACGAGCAGCGCAGAAAGATCCGCGCCGTATTTTACCGAGAGCGCCATCGCGCTTTCCGTCATGGCATTCTGTGCTATCAGCCTTATCCCGGGTACCTCGACTGCCTCATAGATATACTGAAGCCCCATCAGATCGCCGAGATACGCGCAGGTCGCATGTCCCATATTGTGGACAAAAAGCTTGCGCTTTATATAGAAATCAAAGGGCTCATAGGGTACCAGGTTTTTGATCTCCGGTATCTCCCCTTTGAAAGCCGCCGCATCCACCGGCAGAAAACCGTAGGGCTCGACGCAGACTCTCATCGGCTCTCCGTCCTTCATCTCCTCGGTCTGTACGGGGACCATCCTTCCTATCGAAGCCTCGACAAGACCGACAGTCTCATCAAAAAGCGTCTGCTCCTCAGCGGTCAGCTGATCTTTGAGCATACCCTCCAGTATCTTGTTTGCGTCATTAAGGTTCTCGCAGATGATGATATTCAGCGGGCGGGACGAGCTCTGCCAGCGTTTTCTGAGTCCCGCGACTATATTCGGAACGATAAACTTAAGGATCCTCGCGCCGACGGCTGTAGCCATGATATCGCACTGGGCTATAGCTTCGGAAGCAGCTTCGGTGTCGTTACCGTTTACCGCAGTAACGTTTTCCACCCAGACGTCCTCCTTTTTATCGCCGGAGAGCAGTCTTATCGGATACCGGTGATCCCTGCAGAGAGCCTCGATCACGGGCTCCGCCACATCTATAAAGGTGACCTCGTAGCCGGACTGGCTCAGAAGCGCGCCTATAAAACCGCGGCCTATATTTCCGCCGCCATACATAACAGCTTTCATTATACTTTTTCCTCCTGTCATCTTCTGGAAAGTCCGCGGCAGAAATCCCTGATCTCAGCCTCTGATCTGAGCCCGCTTGTAGCGTCTGCCCTGCCAAGCGCCAGCGCGGCGCAGCCTGAGGCAAACTCAAGTATCTCCGTGTCCTGCCAGCCCTCGTATATACCGATCAGCGTACCGGCGCAGAAGGCATCTCCGGCGCCTGTCGTACCCTTGATATATCCATCGGGAAGCACATACGAGCCGACCTTTGTGTATCCGGAATCCGAAAGACATACCGCATACTCCGGTCTGTGGATGACGACCATTCCGCCCACTCCCATATCGCGCAGCCTGCGCGCTATGTCTTCCATATTCTCATCAGCCGGCTCCATCCCGGCCAGTTTGCCGGCCTCGGTCTCGTTGATGATCAGATAGTCTGTATAGGGCAGGCATGGCAGAACAAGCGAATACCTGTCGGAATTCTCGCTCACGAGATCAATGGATGTGCGTATTCCAAGCTCTTTTGCGCTTCTGAGGATACGAAGTCCGTCTCCGCCATCCACACGGTCCAGCAGCAGGAAATACCCCAGATGCAGGATGCGGGCGTTCAGGCTGTCAAAATCGATATCATCGATCCCGAAATCGGATGCAGCGCCGGGATAATTAAAAAAGGTCCTCTGACCGTTTACAACGCTCATCACGTCGGTGAAGCTGGTCTTATCGCCATCAGTGACTACGATCCCGGTTTCGTCCACGCCGCCTTCACGGAGAGTCTTCAGGACAAACTCTCCCTCCTCATCGCTTCCGACCTTGCCGAGAGCGGCGATCGGAATATCGGGTCTTATCTTTTTCAGATCAAGCCCGACATTGGGCACGCAGCCTCCCACAGCCTTTTCGATATGCAGGATCTGAGTCAGCTCACCGCTCCTGGGATACGCCCTGATCTCGTTGATCTTGTCCACGATCACGCTGCCGGCTACGGCAATTCCATTTCTGGTCTGAGTCATATATTCACTCCCCCAGGCGCATCCGCGCCGTGCCCTTTCGGGCACGGCCCGCGCCTTAGACAGACATTTTAATACAATACCGGTACGTTATCAATATTCATTGCAGAGAAGATGAAGCGGAGCCTCGTCCTCTTCGATCTCGGGGAATCTGCCCACTCCGTCGTAGAAACGGTTATCCGTGTTGTCGTCATTGGTCATGGACACCTCGCGTACGAGGACCGTTCCGCAGCCTTTTTCACCCCAGAAGCGGTGATAGAGTCCGCGGGTCAGTGTGATGCTTTCTCCGGGCGTCAGGCGTACGATGGTGCCTGCCGGAAGGTTCTTTCTCACTCCGTCCATAACCACCGATATCTCAGTATCGGCGAGTCCTTCGTCCTCGGTGGAATTATAAAGCTCGATCATCAGATTTCCACCGCCGCAGTTGATGATATCTTCCATCTTGTACCAGTGGAAATGCATGGGTGTGATCTGCTCCTCGCGCACTATCATCAGCTTTTCGGCGTAGGGCTTGGGATATTTTTCAGGATCGTTCTGATTGCCGTTGCGCAGCGTGATGAGGAAAAGTCCCGTATGCGCAAAATCGCCAAGACCGTAATCGGTGATATCCCAGCCGAGCATATTGTCCCTGATCTCCTGGGCTTCCTCGCCCTTGGTCTTCCACTCCTCCGGCGTCCACTTTACAAACGGCGGAAGCGAGATCCTGTATTCATCAAAAAGTCTGAGGGCATCCCTCATTACCGCGTTGATCTCTGATCTTTTCATGACAGCCTCCCGTAAATTATAATGTGTAATGCAGGATACCTCTTATCCTGCAGAAATGCTCAAGCTGCGCAGAGTAATCCCCGTAGCAGATCATCCAGTGATGGCCTATTCCCCTGGCCATTATCTCTTCGTTTATCTCCTCGACATTTCTGTCAAATCTTACTACCATGGGATTGCCGGGGAATTCCATACCGCAGGGTATGGCGTCTCCGACCATGACAGCCATCCGAAGCTGCTCTCCGTGGCCGCAGATATTCACAACGCTGACGCGGCCTGTCTTCATAAGGAATCTCGTGCATACTCCGGACTCGGCCAGGCGCACGGGCGCAAGCTCTATATCTCCCTCAGCTATGGAAAAACCGGACGAGCCGCAGTGCGAGAAAAGGATGGTGTTCTTTGCGTCATCCAGATAGAGAAGGTCGGTATTGTTTACCGGCTTTCCGCTGAGCTCGTACAGAAGCTTCATGGTAAGCGCGCTTGTGACGTCGCCTTCGCAGGAGCTGACGATACCCTCCTCGGCGAGAAGCGAATATCCCAGACAGACCTTGCCCATATAGGTGGTGTAGCATTTCACGGCAAGAGCCTCGAGAGAGTATTCTTCGCACAGCTCCTTCAGGGCATTGTAGTACTTTACGGATTCGAGCATAGCCTCGTGGGAAGAAAGCATTTTGCAGGGAGCAAGGCGGGGAGAAAGAGTCTCCAGCAGGGTCTCAGCCTCGGCGTCCGTCATGTCCGCGACTCTGCCGGTCATCTCCTTTTCGTCGATATTTACGACTCTGGCTCCGAGCTTCTGCTTTATGGCAAACTCATCGTAGGCTATCTCGGTCATGCCCTTTACACGGCCTCCGATCGCTCCCACGCGGACTTTGCCCATGGTATTTGAGAGCGTATATGCCTGTGCCAGCCGGACAGTCTTGTCCGCGCAGGCGGCATCGTCAGGTTCACCGTAGACAAAATC
>CAMOQY010000075.1 GCA_946623295.1 uncultured Lachnospiraceae bacterium
CGGCAAGCTCAGGGAGAAAACTCTCGTCTATCCCTATGGCTTCAAGCATCCCGCGCCAGTATTCCTTTTTATAGATGTCAAAATACAGACTGAATGTCGCGATGGACATATCGGCGGCAAGGCGCCCGCAGAGCCGAAACGCCACGTAATCCTTGAGCAGGACAAAACGCGCTGTGCGTTCAAATATATCCGGTCGGTGAGCGCGCAGCCAGAGGATCTTGGTCGCGGGCCAGGTGGGAAGCACAGCCGCCTGACCGGTCACGCTGCGTATCTGATCCGTGGTAAAACGTTCCGAGAGCAGAGCGCACTCATCCGCGGAGCGTTCATCCATCCACGAGATGGCGTTTGCAAGCGGACGGCCGTCAGCGTCGAGACATATAAGGGTCTCCGCCTGTCCTGTCAGCGCTATATGGCATATCGGATCAGCTGTCCCCGTATCACTTCTGTCTGCGCGGGAATGGCTGGGATCCGTACAGGCTCTGCCGCATACGTCCGCAAGCAGAGAAACAATATCGTCAAAGTATTTTTCCGCGTCAAATTCTATATATACTCCATCCCTGATATAAGTCACGGGCAGAGAGCATGACGAAACAAGCCGCATATTCTGATCATATGCGGCTGCTTTTATGTTGGTGCTTCCAAGATCTATTCCTACGTACATAACCAGTGTGATGCCCTCCGGTACAGCAATGATAAGCCCCGGCAGAAAAGATGGCCGCAGGGATGTTCACGCGCGGCTGTAACTAATCAGACAAGCTCGGTCTTCACGCCCGCCTCGGCGAGCAGAGCGACCTCACCGGGATCCGCCCCCGCGTCGGTCACAAGCAGGACTCTGTCAGAAACGTCGCAGACTCTCGAAAAACCGGTAGTGCCTACCTTGGTGTGGTCGGCAGCTATGATAGCGTGATCGGAAGAGGAGATCATGATCCGGTCGAGGATGGCTTCCTCTGCGTGATAGGTGGTGATGCCGCCCGCTACGCTGACGCCGTTGACCGAGAGGATCGCCCAGTCCGCCTTGTAGCGGGAGAGCTGTTCCTGCGCGTCGCTTCCATATGTAAAACTATAGTCTGAATTAAACTCGCCTCCGAGGAGGATGACGCGGAAACCGCGCACGTCGTTCAGCGTTCTGACTACGTCATACGAATTCGTAACGATATTCAGGACCTTCCTGCCGGTCAGAGCTCTGGCGACCTCGGTGGTTGTCGTTCCCGAATTGATAAAGATCGTGTCGCCGTCCTTTACCATGGAGAGGATCTCGCGCGCGATGGCCTGTTTCTGCGGAAGATTGGAGACCTGCGCCGAACCGATGCGGCCGGTATCTGCCAGCAGCACAGCTCCGCCGGACACGCGGGTCAGCAGACCGTCGCGGTCCATATCGTCAAGATCCTTGCGGATAGTAACTATGGTAACGTCGAGCTCCCGGGCGAGCTCGGTGACAGTCACCTTGCCGCTGGCCTGGAGTCTGGAAAGTATCGCGTTTCTGCGGGATTCGATCTTGGGTCTTCTCTTGGTCATTTTATTATCCCTTCCTGTTGTTCAGTCTCTCGCCGACTGCTCCGCCCGGGTGGATGAGCGCAAAGCTCTCGTTGCGGTAGCCGGTCTCTTCGATAAGAGCCGCCTGCAGCGCGTGGAAGAGCGCGCAGGCAGCGGTCGTGCTGGTTGTACCCTGTGAATTATACTTGTCCGTCTCGCGGTTTACAAGGATTTTAAGCAGGACGTCGGCGCACTTCGCAAGTTCTGAGTCCTCATTCTCTGTTATAGTGATGATATGGACTCTCTTTTTGACGCAGATATCCGCTATGGGCAGCAGCTCCCTGGTCCTGCCTCCTCTGGAGAGAAAGAGCATGACGTCTCCCTCCTGAAGGTAACCGGTGCCGCCGTGGACAGCCTCAGCCGGGCTGATGAATTTAGCCGGACGCTCTATGCAGCACATGAGATGCGCGAAGTGCTGACAGACTATCCCCGAATGCCCGCAGCCCGAGGCTCCGATACGCGGCGCACTCTTAAGCAGATCAACTGCGCGCGAAAAGCTGTCCCTGTCGATATTGTTTTTGATCAGCTGCAGGCACTCCGCCTCTGTATCAAAGGCGGCAAGGGCCTGAGAGTATGCATCTTCGGAAATCATTGATAGTCCTCCGTCTGTCCTGGCTTTTTTAATGCAGGTTCCGTGACCTGACTGGTTCACATTGCCTTACGACATATGATAAAACTTTTCTAAAAGAAAGTCAATCTGATTATTAAGAAAGCTGATATTTTCCTTAACGTAATTTATCTGTTGACATTTTCCGCAGAGAAAGCTATTATGAAGAACATCAAAGCCCGAATTTAACATGGGTTCTGCCACTAAAGAGTCAAAGGAAAACATCATGAAAATTAAAGCTCCTTTTTTTGAGATCGGACCAAAATCGTATCTTTACGGAGACGATATACTTGAACTGGCGCTGGCAGCGGACGCCGCGAGCGAAAAATACGACGTGGATATCATTTTTACCACACCCGTAGTCGATATCCGGCGCGTCGCCGGGGCCACAAAGCGTATCCACGTTTTTGCGCCGCACATGGACCCGATCCGTCCGGGCCGCGGACTGGCAAATATACTGCCTGAGAGCCTGGTGGCTGCAGGCGCCGAGGGCGTCATGCTGAACCACGTTGAGAAGCCGCTCTCTTCCGAGGTGCTCGCCGAGACTATAGCCCGGGCGCGCGAGGTTGGGCTGACGTCGATAGTCTGCGCGGATTCGCTCGCGGATGCCAGACGCATAGCCGCTCTTCACCCCGATATTATCGTAGCCGAGCCATCAGAGCTCATCGGTACAGGCGTGAGCGTAGGAGATGAGTATGTGAAAGCCGCTATGGATGCGGTCCACGATGTGGCTCCCGATATCCTCGTGCTGACCGCTGCCGGTATCGCAAACGGGCAGGATGTCTACAATACCATAATCGCCGGTGCAGACGCCACGGGTTCATCCTCCGGAGTCGCAAAGGCAGCTGACCGTGCCGCCATGGTCGATGAGATGATATCGGCGGTGCGCAGAGCCTGGGACGAGAGACACGCCTGAAAATGACGAGATGATCTCTGCGGTGCGCAGAGCCTGGGATGAGAGACACGCCTGAAAACGACGTGCACTGCATGCCGCAGCGTTTTCAAAAGGTCCAGGTAAGCAAAGTGGATTATTTCGATATGGAGCGTCTGAATGCGCAGGAAAGCGCAGTCAGGCGCTCTGCATATGTCATGGCTCCTGAGCGGGTCCCCAGAGCGATACACAGCATTCCCGGAGAACCCTCTATCGGTGCGGGTATTGCGCTCAAGGAACGCGGGCTGGCAGTTTGTAGTGCTTGCCTCCGCAAACGGCCTTATCAAGCCTGAAAGCCGCATTTCGGATCACGCTTTTATAGAAAACAGATGCGCAGCTTATACGATGTGCCCATGTCATTTTCGCGTTTTGTATATAAGATGGCCCACAAACACTAATCTTATATACATTTTTTGTCCGGACAGATCAGATGCCAGTCCTTCAGGGTCCGATTTGTATATAAGATGGCCCCAAAATATCAATCTTATATACATTATCAGTCCCGACAGATCAGGCGCAGGCCCTTCAGAGTCCGATTTGTATATAAGAATACATTGTTTCGGCAGATCTTATATACGTTTTACCTACGGTAGAGTGGTCCTGACGGGATCTGAGGCGCCTCGCGGACAGTCTGCAGGCTCCTTTTTGATCATTTTTGTATATAATCCTATACTGTTTCCGCAATTCTTATATACTTTTTCCTCAAAAGATACTTCCGGAATCAGCGGCAGTAGAGGAAAAAGTATATAAATTACCATAAAAACGGCAGTCTTATATACAAACCCGCCTGATCAGCGCTTCTAAAGCAGTTTTCCCGTAGCTGCGCCCTGCTCGCGCTTCCCTTATTTGTATAAAAGCAAAGGATTATTGCCATCTGGAGAAACGATACCTGAATATCCCCGGAGCTGTCTGCACAGAGGGGCTGAAACAGCCTGGTAGTACATCAGTCTTTTGAAGGACAGATGGTTCTTATCAGGCGATAGTCTCACATCAGCACTTCTATCATATTCCCGCATATCTTTTATTGCGTATTGTGAATCAAATCGTGCCTTTTCGTCGATTATCATCTTGATTTTTTCGCATTAAAATCGTATATTATTCTATGGCTCTGAGAGCCCTTTTTGACTGCCCGAAAACAGGCCTTTTGACGGCGGTATAAAGAGCGGCTGCAGGGAGCCTGCATATAGAAAATAACTGGTTTGCCTGTGTCCCGGAATATCCGGTGCCAAAGGCAAACTTTTCAAAAAGAAAGAAACTACTTTTTTGATAAAAAGAAATAGCTTCTTTTGGACAATTAAATATTGACTTTTCTTTCCATAAAATCTATCATTAAGAAAAACCTTAGGAGGTGCAGATTCTTATGGAATTTAAAGTCTATCAAAAGGAGCTTGAGCTTCAGAGCAGGGGCTGGATCCCCACGTTTCACGATGTGTCAAAGGAGATCATCGAGATCGTAAAGGCTTCAGGAGTAAAAAACGGAACAGTCACGATCGCGTCTCACCATACTACCTGTTCTGTCATGATCCAGGAGTGCAGCCATGACATCGATTCTTTCGATCTGGAATTTCTTCAGCACGACCTGCTCGACATCATGAGAAAGCTCGTTCCCGATTATAAGGAAGAGGGCGATTACCGCCATCCCGGCCCCATCCACGCTCAGTTCGGCAGATACGTGAATGAGCCCGGCGACTTCACCAGTATGAATACCGACGGTCATCTGCGCTCGGTATTCTTTGGACGCAGCGAGACTATGACGATCAAGGACGGCGTCCTCGACGGAGGAGAGTTTGCGCACATCTACTTCGTTGACTGGGATCAGGTAAGAGCCCGTCACCGCCAGCTCAACGTCACCGTCATGGGTACTTCCGATGACGTAGAGGACCGCAAGTGGAACGGCGGTGAGACTATCGATACCCTTCACAAGTTTACCGACGAGGAGAAGGCCTTCGATGTTCACTATACTCTGCAGCAGCAGAGATAAAAGCCCGTACGTTATGTCCGCCGCGCTTTGGGCGCGGCGGACTGCGGGCTGAAAATACATGGCCCAGCGGGCAAAGGAGCAAAACCAAATGAAGACAAGAGCAGCCAGACTGTACGGAAAGAACGATCTGCGTGTAGAGGAGTTTGAGCTTCCGGAGATGAAGGACGACGAGATCCTGGCGCGGGTAGTATCTAACAGCATCTGTATGTCCACCTACAAGGCGGTCATACAGGGCGAGGACCACAAGCGCGTCCCGGCCGATATCGCGGAGCATCCCACCATCGTGGGGCACGAGTTCTGCGGAGAGATCCTGAAGGTCGGAAGCAAGTGGGAGGGCAAATACCTTCCGGGTCAGAAGTTTTCCATGCAGACCGCGCTCAACTACAAGGGCACTCTGGATTCTCCCGGTTATTCCTACAGATACGTCGGAGGAGACGCGACCTATGTGGTGATCCCTCATGAGGTCATGGAGATGGACTGCCTCCTCAAGTATGACGGCGAGGCGTTCTTCTGCGGAAGCCTCTCCGAGCCGTACAGCTGCGTGGCGGGTACCTTCCACGCCATGTACCATACAAAGTCCGGCTGCTACGAACACGAAATGGGCGTGCGCGAGGGCGGCGTCATGGGCATTATCGCCGGAGTCGGCCCTATGGGTCTTGCGGCTATCGATTACATCATCCACTGCGACCGCAGGCCCGGCACGGTAGTGGTTACCGATATCGCACAGGACAGGCTGGACCGTGCGGCGGCGTTCCTTTCGGCGGAAGAGGCGGCGCGCTTCGGCGTGAAGCTTGTATATCTCAATACCGCCGGCGTTGACGCCAGGGCGGCCATGCTGGAAGCCAGCGGCGGCAAAATGTATGACGATGTGCTCGTCTTTGCGCCGGTTCCCGCGCTTGTCGAGCTGGCCGATTCGCTCCTCGGACGCGACGGCTGCCTCAATTTCTTCTCGGGTCCTTCGGATCCCAGCTTTTCGGCAAAATTCAACTTCTACAATGTTCACTATGCCAGCACCCATATCGTGGGTACTTCCGGCGGCAATACCGAGGATATGAGAGAATCACTCAGGATGATGTCCGACGGGCTTCTCAATCCCGCAGTCCTTGTGACTCATATCGGCGGACTTAACTGCGTACCGGAGACAACTCTGAATCTCCCCAACATCCCCGGCGGCAAAAAGCTCATCTATACCCATATCGACCTGCCTCTGACCGCTATCGCCGATTTTGGAAAGCTCGGTGAAAGCGATCCTCTTTTCGCGCGTCTGGATGAGATCTGCAAGGCTCACGGCGGTCTGTGGTGCGCCGAGGCGGAGAAGTATCTTCTCTCCGAAAAGGCGTCAGAGCAGTAAAGCCTGGTTTTTGAATCACCGCGGCCATTAAGCGTCGGCCGCACCAGAATATGACATTACCATCAAGGAGGTGTATCTATGGCATTTGCAGTAATCATGCCCCGTCAGGGACAGAGTGTGGAAAGCTGCATTATTACGGCCTGGAACAAAAAGGTCGGCGACAGCGTCAAGGTCGGTGATGTTCTCTTTTCGTATGAGACCGACAAGTCCGCTTTTGAAGAAGAAGCAACCGTAGAGGGTACTCTGCTGGCTGTTTTTCACGAAGAAGGCGATGATGTT
This sequence comes from uncultured Lachnospiraceae bacterium, assembly GCA_946623295.1. GTDB lineage: Bacteria > Bacillota > Clostridia > Lachnospirales > Lachnospiraceae > UBA3774. The sequence goes on from CAMOQY010000075.1 coordinate 6,683, forward strand.
CCCTGTCTGGAGAATGTCTGCGTGATAGGAGAGGCCGGTGAGGATATCTCCGCGTTTACGGCTGCGTCCGCGGCTCCGGCGGGTGATGCTCCCGCTGCCGCGTCTGAAAAGGACGAGGCGCCCAAGGCAGCCGAGCCGGCTCAGACCGCTCCTGCCGCCGGAGCTGGATTTACTCAGGCACCGATGGGCG
>CAMOQY010000076.1 GCA_946623295.1 uncultured Lachnospiraceae bacterium
CCGCACCCGCCGTACACCTGAATCCCGAGGTCAGAAACTTCTACGACTTCACGCCTGATGACGTAATAGTGGAGAATTATCAGACTCACGAGCAGATACGTGATATCCCGATCGCGATCTGAGAGGTGACAACCGCATGAAAGAAATAGTAAACGTAAATAAAGTCTGGGGTATCGGGCGCGACGGAGACCTCCTGGTCAATATCCCCGCAGATATGAAGTTCTTCCGTGAGACGACGCGCGGCGCCGTGGTCATCATGGGCAGCACAACGCTCGACAGCTTTCCCGGTGGCGCGCCGCTGAAAGGCCGGGTTAATATCGTCCTGGTCGACGATGACCGCAAGATACGTCCCGAGGCAGCCGCTGCAGCTAAAGCGGACCGCGAGGCCGGTCGTGCCACGGAGCTCATCTACGTCAGGAGCCTTGAAGAAGCAGTGGAAAAAGGCCGCGCGTATGAGGCCGCCGGGCGTGAAGTCTTTGTCATCGGCGGAGCGACCGTATACCGTATAATGCTGCCGTACTGCGACACCTGCATCGTTACCGTAAACGACTGCGGCCGGGAGGCGGACACCTTCTATCCAGATCTTGCCGCAAGCGGCGAGTGGGAGATGGTCAGCGAGGGAGAGCCGCAGCAGTGGGAAGGGATAACCTTCCGTTTTACCGTATGGAAGCGCAAATGACGGCAGGCGTTTTCCCGGAGCATACCGGCGGCGGGAGGCTGTACCTTTGAATCATTCTTTCGGAGGATTGAAAAACGTGCCGGATAGTTGTAAAATTGTAAATATTTTACAGGGATCATTCCCGAAAGGAGAGACAACATGAAAAAGAGAATTGCAATGCTTCTTGCGCTTTGCCTTGTCCTTGCCGGATGCCTGACCGCGTGCGGCGGCAGCGGCGAGAGCGGAAGCCAGGCTGCAGGCGATACGGCTGCGGCTGCTGACGTCAAGACCGGCGGCGAGACGATCGACGTAGGTGATTTCACGGTGCTTTGCCCCGAGGGATGGCTCGGCGTAGTCCAGACCGATCCCTTCGGCGAGAAGGATGCCGACGGTAACTCCCCTGCCAGGACCGATGCGTACATGCTGGTCAAGGGCGGCGAGAGCGAGTGGGATGCATATACCAAGCCCGGTGTGAGCATCACCTATTGGGCGGAAAACGACGCCCAGACTCAGGGAGAGGGTTCTCTGTGGTTCTATGATAAGACCCAGGAGATCGAAGTTACCGTGGGCGGAGTCAAATGTCCTGCATGGGAAGCTGAGTCAGAAGGCCTTACCGCAGATAGTCCCTCTGATTTCTATCAGCTCATATTCATCCCCGTGACGGAAACCTCCTGCTTCCAGGTCAACATCACCAAGAGCATTGACGGCGATGAGGGCATCACTTTTGAGGATGCCGGCGCTATGGCCATCATGGAGAGCCTGAAGGTAAAGTAAGAAACAACTTGTTTTCCACGGAAAAGAGTCCCTTGCGGGGCTCTTTTCTATTTTGCCTTTTTATGCTACACTAACCGCCGTGGAGGATATCATGATCAGAGTTCTTTCTGTGGAAAATATGAGAAAAAGCGACGCCGCGGCAATAGCCGCAGGCACTCCCGGACGCGAGCTGATGGGACGGGCCGCAGGGGCCGTATTTGATGCTTATCGCTGGAAGGGACCGGCGGCCATAGTCTGCGGCAGCGGAAACAACGCCGGCGACGGCTATGCTCTGGCCCTGCTGCTGCACGAGGCAGGTATATTCTGCACCCTCGTGCGCCTTTCGGAAAAGCTCTCGCAGGACGGGAGGCTTTTTTATGAAAAATGCGCCGCGGCAGGAGTGCCGGAGATCCGCCTGTGGGAGAGTGGCAGAGCCGGGGGGATATTTAAGGGCTGCTCGGAGATCGTGGACTGTATCTTCGGGACAGGCTTTAAGGGCGCGGCGCGCGGACTTGCCGCAGAGGTCATAAAAGAGATCAATTCCAGCGGCTGTTTTGTCATATCGGTAGATATAAACAGCGGACTGAACGGTGACAACGGCCTGATCGGCGGGACGTATCCGCAGATGGAAGACGCGGTCTGCGTCCGCTCGGATCTGACCGTTTCGATAGGAGATTACAAGCCGGGACATTTCCTGGGCAGCGCGAAAGACGTGATCGGGAGCCGTATCAACTGCGATATAGGCATAGAGCCCGCGGATCCTCCGGCGTTTCTCTTTACCGACGAGGACGCTTCCGCCGTGATACCTCCGCGGCTGAATCTTTCAAATAAGGGAACATACGGCTACTGTGCGCTGCTCGGCGGATCGTCCAGATACAGCGGCGCAGTCAGGCTCGCGGCACTCTCTCAGACGGCGCTCCGCAGCGGAGCAGGTGTAGCCGCTGCCGCAGTCCCGGAGAGTATAGTCCCCCTCGTATCGCAGAGCGTATTGGAAAGCACCGTATTCCCCATGCCCGATGAGGGCGGAGAGCTTGGGTTTTCGCCGGATGCGCTGGCGGAGCTGGCCGGAAGGTACGGCGTGATAGCTTTCGGGATGGGATCAGGCACCGGCGAGGGCGCCGGGGCTTCTCTCGAGTGGCTTCTTGAAAACTACTGCGGCAGACTTATAGTGGACGCCGACGGACTTACGCTCCTGTCGCGGATCCCGGCGGAGCGTATCAGACAGGCACGGCCTGAGCTGCTTCTCACTCCTCATGTAAAGGAATTTTCAAGGCTTCTTTCGGGCGGTCCGGGGAAAGCGCTCTCCGGCATCGACGCGGAGCCTTCGGTATCGTATATTACGGAGCATCCGATCGACCTTGCCAGGGGCTTTGCGGCCGCGTATCCGCGCATGACGCTTCTGCTCAAAGGTCCGTCTACGGTCATCACCGACGGCATGCGGACATATCTTACCGACGCCGGCTGCGCGGGCATGGCGACGGCGGGGAGCGGAGACGTGCTCTCCGGAGTTCTTGCCGCGCTTGTCTCGTATGTGGACGATCTTACGCTTGCCGCAGCGGCAGGCGCTCATATCAACGGAAGGGCGGGGGAGCTGGCCCAGAGGCGCTTCGGCGCGGTCAGCATGACGTCCGGCGATACACTCGCCGCGCTCCCCGAGGTTTTTAAAGCATTATGATCATTCTTGCATCGCAGTCTCCCAGACGCCGGGAACTTCTTACCCTGGCAGGCGTCAGCTTTGAGTGCATTCCATCCGGGGTAGAAGAAAAAGTCCCGGCGGGGCTGGCTCTCGAAAAGCTCCCGGAATACCTCTCCGGATTAAAGGCCGGAGACGTGGCCCTGCGGCATCCCGGGAACATCGTGATCGGTTCGGATACGCTTGTGGAATTTGACGGGACGGCGCTCGGAAAACCGCGCGGCAGGGCGGATGCGGCACGCATGCTCAGGGCTCTTTCGGGCAGATGCCATCAGGTATACACGGGCGTGACTATCGTATCGCCTCTCGGAACGGAGTCTTTCACCTCTGTTACGGAGGTCGAGTTCTATGAGCTTACGGACGCTGAGATAGAGGCCTATATAGATACCGGCGAGCCTATGGACAAGGCCGGCGCCTACGGTATACAGGGGTTCGGCTCGGTACTGGTAAAAAGAATAAACGGCGATTATTTTACCGTTATGGGGCTGCCTCTCGCGGAGACGGTGCGCCGTATAAGGCGCATCGAGGAGCTGCTGGCGCGGCAGGGACGGCCCTGATGAAGCGTAAGGATCAGGATGGGCACGCAGCCGGCCGTGAACCGGATCCGGCATATCCACGGAGATAAAGATTTGTTTGCAAAGGTTTATATCACGGACGTTACGGCACTCGAAGACCCGGAGCTTTTCGACAGGCTCTACGGCCGTATGCCGAGATACCGCAGGGAAAAGACGGACAGGACACGCTTTGACCGCGACAGGAGACTTTCTCTCGGCGCGGGAGCGCTGCTTTTGCATGCGCTTGACGAGACAGGGGCTGAGGCTGACGGCGGTGAGCAGCTTGTATCGCTGGCGGGAAGGCTCTGCAGTGCGGTGAGCGGCATCGGGACCGGAGAGCACGGCAAGCCGTATCTGCCGGACCGGCCGGGCATCGAGTACAATCTCTCTCACTCGGGGGATCTGGCGATGTGCATCGTCTCGGACTGCCCCGCAGGGTGCGACGTTCAGATCTACCGGCCAAACTATATGGATATAGCCAGAAGATTCTTCTTTGGCAGGGAATATGAGCTGATCGAGTCCCAGCCTTCCGAAAAAAAGATGCAGGAGACCTTTTTCCGCCTTTGGACGCTCAAGGAGAGCTTTATGAAGGTTACGGGGCTGGGCTTTGCCCTGCCGCTGCAGGATTTCTCCATGGAGATCAGCGGAGAGGATATATCCGTATCACAGCATATTGATGATGCAAAATACAGCTTTTTCGAATATAATTACAGGGACGGCTATTCGGTTTCGTGCGCGCTGCGCGGCTACGAGGGCGAAAAGCCGCAGCTGCAGACCGTCGATCTGACGGCGATATAAGAGACGGAACAGACATCCCGCAGGGGAGAGGTTACGTTCGTAAAAAGGAGGACACTATGGTAAAGCATCTGATCATCTGGAAACTGAAGGAGAATTACACCGAAGAGGAGAGCAAAAAAGCCGTTGCCGAGATCAAGGCGGGGCTGGAATCGCTCGCCGGAAAGATCCCCGGGATGATAGACATCACGGTGCACGACTGCCCTCTGCCCACATCAAACCGCGAGGCAATGCTTGAGGCGAATTTTGTGGATTTCGAGTCCCTCCAGGGCTACGTGACCAATCCCGAACATGTCGCCATAGCAAAGGGCATCGTTAAGCCGCACGTGGAGATCCGCAGCTGCTTCGACTACGAATTATGATAAGGAGGCCGCGCCTGATGGCGCGGCGTGACAGTACTTTAGAATGAGTTTTTTTTCTAAAGGAAGCGTATATACGGCAGATCGCGACGGCAGAGAGCAGAAAAAGCTGCTGCCTGTTGTTTTGGCACTTGCCTGGCCGATGATGCTGGAGGAGCTGGTCTTTACTCTGGTGCAGTACGTGGACTACGCGATGGTGGGAAGCCTCGGAGTAGAGGCGACCGCCGCCGTAGGCTCCACCTCGACCGTAAACTGGATGCTGGGCAGCTCGAGCGCGGCGCTCGGCGTGGGCTTTGTGGCCTACATTTCACAGGCCTTCGGCGCGCGCGATGAGGAGCGGGCCAGGCGCGCTTCTGCGCAGTCCATCCTTGTAACTCTGGCAGTAGGCCTCTTCTTTACGGCGCTTACCCTGGGGCTCAGCCGTATGGTGCCGGTCTGGATGCAGGTGGATCCGGAGGTCAGGGATCTGGCGGCGGAGTATTTCTTTATCCTGTACACGCCCATGCTGTTTCGGACCGCCACGACGATACTCAGCCGGGTGCTGGCCGGAGCGGGCCAGACAAAGCTTCCCATGAAGATCGGAATAGCTCAGAACCTGATAAACGTGGTCCTGAATTTTCTGATGATCTATGAGACCAGACAGATAAGCGTATTCGGACTGGAATTTACCATGCCCGGCGCAGGGCTCGGAGTGCGCGGCGCAGCGATAGCGAGCGCGATAGCCATAGCGTGCGGCGGCATCATGTCCATTACGGGCCTTCTTCGCAACAAAAAGATCAGTCCCATCGGCTATACGATGAAGCCTGATCCGGAAATACTCCGTCCCTGCCTGCGGGTGGCTGTCCCGAATATGCTTCAGAGGCTGATCACGTCCTTTGGATACGTGATCTTTGCCTCGATGATCAATACGATAGGGACGACGGCGACCGCGGCGCACACCATAGCAAATACCGTGGAATCCGCGTTTTACATTCCGGGTTACGGAATGCAGGTCGCGGCGGCCACGCTTACCGGAAACGCTGTCGGAGCAAGGGACCGCCGTCTCCAGAGAAATCAGGCCGGCGTCATCATTACTCTTGAGATAGGTCTGATGCTGGTGACGGGCAGCCTGCTTTTTGCCTTTGCGCCCGCCATGGTCGGCGTTTTCACCTCGGATCCCGAGGTCATAGAGCTTGGGTCCGCGGTGCTGCGCATGGTGGCGCTCTCCGAGCCTTTCTACGGCGTCAGCATCATCACCGAGGGCATGCTCCAGGGCGCGGGGTGCACAAAGATGCCGCTCCTGTTCAACGTTGCGGGTATGTGGGGCGTGCGGATCCTCGGGACCTTTATCTGCACCCAGGTGCTCGGTCTCGGGCTGATATCGGCCTGGGGCTGCATGATAGCTCACAATATGCTGCTTTTTGTGCTTTTTGCCTCGTATTACGTGCGCGGCAGGTGGAATCCGCTGAGGGAACGCGTGACCGCCTGAAAACAGAGCGTACAGGGGGGATCGTATCATGAGTGATCATCACGTACATATTTCATCAAAGCACGATCTGCTCGATCTGAAGCTCGGGGAGGTCTGGCGGTACCGCGGCCTCATAAAGCTTTTCACAAAGAGGAGCTTTCTGGTCACCTACAAGCAGACGGTCCTCGGGCCGGCATGGCTGTTTATTTCGCCGCTGCTGACGTCGCTCGTCTATCTGGTGCTGTTTGGCAGGATCGCGAATCTCTCGACCGGCGGCGTGCCTCAGCTCCTTTTCTATCTGACCGGCACCGGGCTCTGGACCTTCTTTTCAGGCTGCGTAACGACCAACGCATCCACTTTCATCAATAACTCGAATCTGTTCGGAAAAGTCTATTTTCCGCGGCTGGTCATACCGATCTCTTCGGTGCTATCCGCCGCGATCAAGCTTGCCATCCAGATGATACTTGTATTTGTTCTGCTGGTGGTATACGTGATAGGCGGGCAGGTCTCGCCGAACTACGCGGCGTGGCTGCTGGGCATTCCCGCCGTTCTCCCGCTGGGTCTTCTGG
>CAMOQY010000077.1 GCA_946623295.1 uncultured Lachnospiraceae bacterium
GGCGGATGCGTCGGCGGCGTGCTGGCTGTGGAAACTCCGTTCGTGTCAGAAGTCAGACTCAAGACGCTGCGCAAATATATGCCTGTCTCTGTCAGCAGCATCGACGAGAATGACCTGGGCGCCCTTGCCAATACGGAGCCCATAGAATATGAAGCTGTATCCACTCTCGGTTCTACTATGGAGGAGAGCTTCAGACTGCTCGGACAGGCAGAGCGCATCGAAAAACGCCTTCCCGGCCTTGACTGCGGCAGCTGCGGCGCTCCGAACTGCAAGGCGCTCTCCCAGGATATCGTGCTCGGCAAAGCCAGCGAGAACGATTGTGTCTTTATATTAAAGGATAAGATCCGGGAACTCGGCGAGCGGGCCCGCGAGCTTGAAGATGATCTTCAGGGCATCACCAACGCCGATACCGCGCTTTCGGTGGTAAAGGAATACGCCAGACGTCTGAACAAAGAGATCATAAGCCTGGACGGTGATGAGGTATCAAAATGACAGTATCAGAATTATCAGAAAAAAACATTTTCGAAGCGATAAACATTTCCGATCCCGACCGTGAGATAGGGACGCCTTTCTGCTGCGATCTTCTGAGCATCGCAATGGGCAAAGCGCCCGCGGGCTGCTCCTGGGTCACGGTCATGAGCAACATCAATACGCTTGCGGTGGCGACGCTTGCCGATGCGGCGCTCGTCGTGCTTGCCGAGGGAGCTCGCCCCGACGAGAGCGTTACGGCCAAGGCCGCCGAGCAGGGCGTGAACCTTTTTGCCACGCCGCTGCCCATCTTTGAAGCCGCGCTGAAAATTCACGAGCTCATATAATTTTGCCGCAGGCGCCGCGTATACCCATGGGCGGTACTTCTTCGTCCGCCGGTACTTAATGAGTTCGAGCGTCAGCGACGAACGAATTTAGTACCGCTGCGAGACGAAGGTAGCGAGAGCGTGCCGCCCAGGGTATACGCGGCGCCTGCGGCAGGATAAGAGTGTAACTCACATGACCAACCTTTTCTATGATCTTCATATCCACTCCTGTCTCTCACCCTGCGGTGACGACGACATGACCCCGGCAAACATCGCCGGAATGGCCGCGATCAAGGGGCTGGACGTCGTTGCGCTCACAGATCACAACACCTGCCGCAACTGCGGACCCTTTATGAAAGCCGCTGCGGAGTACGGCCTCCTTGCGATCCCGGGCATGGAGCTCACGACCATGGAAGAGATCCACGCAGTCTGTCTCTTTCCGGATCTTGACGCTGCGCTGCGCTTTGACGAGTACGTCTACAGCCGCCTCCAGAAGATCCCCAACCGTACCGACATCTTCGGCAACCAGTTCATCTACGGCGACGACGACCGGATCATAGGCACCGAGCCGTATTTCCTTACAAATGCCACCGATATATCCTTCGACGAGGTCTGGGATCTGGCCGCGGACTACGGCGGCGTCATGTTTCCTGCTCATCTCGACAAGACAACGACAAGCCTTATATCAAACCTTGGCTTTATCCCCGAGGGAAGCAGATTCGCGGCAGCCGAGATCAAGGACCTGTCAAATCTCCACAGGCTCCGCCGCGAGCACCCGTATCTTGAGCACTGCAGGATCATCTCAGATTCCGACGCCCATTACCTCGGCGACATCCACGAAGCTGAGCTTACGATACCGCTTGAAGAGCGCACGCCTCAGGCGCTTCTTGATTATCTTTCCGGAGCATAAATCAAAATGATAAGCCGGTACGGAAAAAGTTAGCAAAAGCTAACTTTTTCTTTTAAAAAAATCAGGGAAAACATGACAAAAACCATCGTTAAATATTTGTCAGAAAGTATTGCAATACGCGCTGACTATGCTAAAATATTATAGCTGATTTCAGCAAAAAAAGTATGTAATCATTACTAAAAAGGAGGTTTTGGAAATGGCTTTGAAGAAAACGTCGGTTCCGTTCAAGGGTACTCCCGAGCAGGAAGCGGAACTGAAAAAAGTCATTGCTGAGATGAAAGACGTACCCGGCGCTCTGATGCCCATCATGCAGAAGGCCCAGGAGATCTACGGCTATCTTCCCATTGAGGTCCAGACCATGATCTCTGACGAGACCGGTATCCCCATCGAGAAGATCTACGGCGTAGCGACTTTCTATGCTCAGTTTGCGCTGGAGCCCAAGGGCGAGTATCAGGTATCCGTATGTCTCGGTACCGCGTGCTATGTCAAGGGTTCCGCAAAGATCCTTGAGAAGGTCGAGGAGACCCTCGGGATCAAGACAGGAGAGTGCACGCCCGACGGCAAGTTCTCTATCGTGTCCTGCCGCTGCGTGGGAGCCTGCGGCCTCGCGCCCGTCATGATGATCAACGATGAAGTCTTCGGCCGTCTGACGCCGGATCAGGTACCCGGCATCCTGGCTAAATACGCGTAACCATGATGACAGAGATCTCCCTTAACGTACTGGATGTGGCGGAGAATTCCACGAGAGCCGGCGCCAGCCTGGTGACGATACTTGTAGACGTGGACACCGCTGCCGACACCCTTACAGTTACGATCAGAGACGATGGCTGCGGCATGACCCCAGAGCAGGTCAGCCGCGTCACGGATCCGTTCTTCACCACCCGCACCACCCGAAAGGTCGGGCTCGGAGTGCCTTTCTTCAAGATGGCGGCCGAGGCGACGGGAGGAAGCTTTTCCATCACTTCGGCGGTGGGAGAGGGGACGGACGTAAAAGCGGTCTTCGGACTATCCAGTATAGATCGCATGCCTCTGGGTGATATCAGTACCACTATCCAGAACCTCATCATATACCATCCGGAAAGCGATTTCCTGTACCGGTATACCTACGACGGAAGATCATTTACTCTGGACACAAGGGAGCTTCGGGAGATCCTTGGCGGGATCCCGCTGGACACCCCCGAGGTGGCACAGTACATTATGGAGTATCTCACGGAAAACAAATCAGAAACAGATGGCGGAGCTGTCATCTGATCCGCTGAAAGGAGAAAACTATGAAGAGTCTCGCGGAACTGCAGGCTATCAGAGAAAAAATGAAAAACACCATGAGCATGCGCGATGAGGATGCGAGCGGCATCCGTGTCGTGGTAGGCATGGCCACCTGCGGCATCGCCGCCGGCGCGCGCCCCGTGCTCAACGAATTTGCAAAGCTCGTCCAGGAAAAGGGCCTCTCCGACAGAGTCAAGGTCTCACAGACAGGCTGCATCGGTCTGTGCCAGTATGAGCCGATCGTCGAGGTCTTTGAGCCCGGCAGAGAGAAAGTTACCTACATCAAGATGGATGCGCAGAAGGCCGCAGAGGTCGTCGAGCGCCATCTCGAGGCGGGCCATGTCGTCGAGAAGTACACCATGGCCAAGTCAGGACTTAAATAATCAGGAGGACAGACATGTATCGTTCACACGTACTTATTTGCGGCGGCACCGGATGTACTTCCTCCGGCAGCCAGAAGGTCCGTGCTGCGCTGATCGATGAGATCAGGAAACAGGGCCTTGAGGACGAAGTCAACGTAGTCGAGACCGGCTGCCACGGACTCTGCGAGCAGGGCCCCGTCATGGTCGTCTATCCCGACTCCACTTTCTATGCGCAGGTAAAGCCTGAGGACGTTCCCGAGATCGTCACCGAGCACCTGCTCAAGGGCCGTCCCGTCACCCGCCTTATTTACAATGAGGCAGTCACCGACGAGGGCAAGGTCCTTTCACTCAACGACACTGATTTCTACAAAAAGCAGGTTCGCGTGGCTCTGCGTAACTGCGGCGTCATCGATCCTGAAAACATCGAGGAATATATCGGTACCGGCGGCTACCAGGCTCTGGGCAAGGTCCTTACCGAGATGACCCCTGATCAGGTCATCCAGGAAGTCCTTGACTCCGGTCTGCGCGGACGCGGCGGCGGCGGATTCCCTACCGGTCTGAAATGGAAGCTCTGCGCTCCCAACAAGGCTGATCAGAAGTTTGTCTGCTGCAACGCCGACGAGGGCGACCCCGGTGCTTTCATGGACCGTTCGGTCCTTGAGGGCGACCCTCATTCCGTGCTTGAGGCTATGGCCATCGCCGGCTACGCCATCGGCGCAAATCAGGGCTACATCTACGTTCGTGCGGAGTATCCCATCGCCGTCAAGCGTCTGGAGATCGCCATAAAGCAGGCTCACGAATACGGTCTGCTGGGCGAGGATATCTTCGGAACCGGCTTCAACTTTGATATAGGGCTCCGTCTCGGCGCCGGCGCTTTCGTCTGCGGCGAGGAGACTGCTCTGATGCGCTCCATCGAGGGCAAGCGCGGCGAGCCCAGGCCCCGTCCTCCTTTCCCTGCGGTAAAGGGTCTTTTTGACAAGCCTACCATCCTTAACAACGTTGAGACCTACGCAAATATCCCCGAGATCATCAACCGCGGCGCTGCCTGGTTTGCTTCCATGGGCGTCGGCAAGTCAAAGGGTACAAAGGTCTTCGCGCTCGGCGGAAAGATCACCAATACCGGTCTTGTGGAGATCCCCATGGGTACGCCTCTGCGTACCATCATCGAGGACATCGGCGGCGGCTGCCCGAACGGCAAGAAGTTCAAGGCCGTTCAGACCGGCGGACCTTCCGGCGGCTGCATCCCCGCTTCCTACATCGACATCCCCGTCGACTACGATCATCTGGCCGAGATCGGCTGCATTATCGGATCCGGCGGTATGATCGTCATGGACGAGGACAACTGCATGGTCGATATCGCCAAGTTCTTCCTTGAGTTTACCGTGGATGAGTCCTGCGGCAAGTGTACCGCCTGCCGTATCGGTACCCGCCGCATGCTTGAGATCCTTGAAAAGATCACCTCCGGCAACGGCACCATGGAGGATCTGGACAAGCTGGAGCAGCTGGCCTACTACGTCAAGAACAACTCCCTCTGCGGACTCGGCCAGACCGCTCCCAACCCGGTCATCTCCACGCTGAAGTTCTTCCGCGACGAGTACATCGCTCATATCGTGGACAAAAAGTGCCCTGCTCACGTTTGCAAGTCTCTGCTTCAGTACACCATCGATCCCGCGAAGTGCAAGGGCTGCACGGCCTGCGCCCGCCAGTGCCCTGTTTCTGCCATCAGCGGAAAGGTCAAGGAGCCTCACGTCATCGATCAGAGCAAGTGCATCAAGTGCGGCGCATGTATGGCGACCTGTAAGTTCGGCGCCATCAGCAGACAGTAAGGAGGTCGCATAATGGAAAACGTAACACTTAAAATAAACGGTATCTCTGTTACAGTCCCGAAGGGCTCCACTATCCTCGATGCAGCGAGAGCTGCCGGGATCAGGATCCCTACGCTCTGCTTCCTTAAAGAGATCAATGAGATCGGCGCCTGCCGCGTGTGCGTGGTCGAGCTCGGCAATGGCCGTATCGTCACCGCCTGCGTGTACCCCGCCGAAGACGGCATGGAGGTCCTCACCAACACTCCCAGAGTTCTGGATTACCGCAAAAAGACCATCCAGCTCCTTCTTTCAAACCACAACCGCAGCTGCCTTTCCTGCGTACGCAGCGGCAAGTGCGAGCTGCAGACGCTCTCCCATGAGCTTGGCGTTGAGGATGAGGGCTACTACGACGGTATCAGGACCGAGAGCGAGATCGACAACTCCGCTCCTCACCTTTACAGAGACAACAGCAAGTGTATCCTTTGCCGCCGCTGCGTAGCAGCCTGCGAGGCCACTCAGGGCATCAGCGTCATCGGCGCAAATCACCGCGGCTTTGCCACCACCATCGGTTCCGCTTTTGAGATGGATCTGGACGACACCGCCTGCATCAACTGCGGACAGTGTATCGCGGTCTGCCCTACCGGCGCCCTTTCGGAAAAGGACGATACCGCAAAGGTATGGGACGCTCTTGCCGACAAGAACAAATATGTGGTCGTTCAGACCGCACCCGCAGTCCGCGCCGCTCTCGGCGAGGAGTTCGGTATGCCTATGGGCACCGACGTAGAGGGCAGGATGGCCGCGGCTCTGAGACGTCTCGGCTTCGACGCTGTATTCGACACCGATTTCGGCGCCGACCTGACCATCGTAGAGGAAGCCAACGAGCTCCTTGAGCGTGTAAAGAACGGCGGCACGCTGCCTATGATCACCTCATGCTCGCCCGGCTGGGTCAGATTCTGCGAGACCTATTTCCCTCAGCTGATCCCGAACCTGTCTTCCTGCAAGTCCCCTCAGACCATGCAGGGCGCCATCATCAAGAGCTATTATCTTAACAAGGTCAACGAGCGCCGCAAGGCTGCCGGTGAGGAAGAGATAAAGCTTGAAGATATCGTGGTCGTCAGTGTTATGCCCTGTACCGCCAAGAAGTTCGAGATCAAGCGTCCCGACGAGTGCGGCAACGGCGTTCCGGACGTGGACATCGTCATCACCACCCGCGAGGCTGCCCGCATGATCAAAAAGGCTGGCATCGACTTCGCTGCTCTGCCTGATGAGGGCTTTGACGATCCCTGCGGCGAGTCCACAGGCGCGGGCGTCATCTTCGGCGCGACCGGCGGCGTTATGGAGGCTGCTCTCCGTACCGCGGTCGAATGGATCACCGGCGAGACTCCCGGAAGCCTTGAGTTCCACGATGTCCGCGGCACTGCCGGCATCAAGGAAGCTTCCTACAGCGTTGGCGGACTCGATGTCAGCGTAGCTGTTGCCTCCGGTCTGTCCAATGCCCGCAAGCTCATGGAAATGATCGCCTCGGGCGAGAAGAAGTATACCTTTGTCGAAGTCATGGCCTGCCCCGGCGGCTGCGTAAACGGCGGCGGACAGCCTCAGGTCACCGGCGAGGTCCGCAATACGACCGAGATCGCCAAGGTCCGTGCCGGCGCGCTCTACAGCAACGATGCGGCCAAGAC
>CAMOQY010000078.1 GCA_946623295.1 uncultured Lachnospiraceae bacterium
CACCGCCTCGACGAGCTCCTTCAGCCCCGCCTGTGCGCGGATGCCGCTGAGCTGATCTATCAGTCCCAGAAAGCCCGTCAGCTTTGATACCGCTCCGCCGCTTATTCCGCTTATCTCTCCCGCCGCCGCGCAGCAGACGCCTTCAAAAAAGCTGAGCTCGTTTTCCCGGGCAAAATCCGCGATCCTGCTCACCGTTGTCTGGCCGATGCCGCGTTTGGGAACATTTATGATCCTCTGGACAGCCAGATCATCCCTGGCGCCGTCCAGCGTCTTAAGATAGGCCACTACGTCCTTGATCTCGCGTCTCTGATAGAAGTTTACCCCTCCGACGAGCTTATATGGCACGCCGTAGAGCACGCATTTTTCCTCAAAAAGACGCGACTGGGCGTTCGTTCTGTAAAGCACGGCGCATTCGCCGTACGCGAAACGGGTGCGGTTTTCCATGATGTCCGTAATGATCCCTTCCGCCTCATCGTAGCCCGTGTCGTACTCGCGCAGATCGACCACGTCTCCCGCGTCGTGATCTGTCCAGAGACGTTTTTCCTTGCGGCTGAAATTATGGCTGATGACCTCATTCGCCGTGTTCAGTATATTGCCTGTGGAGCGGTAGTTCTGCTCGAGCTTGATCACTTTTACGCCGGTAAATACCTTTTCAAAATCCAGGATATTCCTGATATCGGCGCCGCGGAAACCGTAGATCGACTGGTCATCATCTCCCACCACGCAGATATTTCTGTGCGCGGCAGCGAGCAGACTGATAAAATAAAACTGCACCGTATTTGTATCCTGATACTCGTCCACCATGATATAGCGGAAGCGCTGCTGCCATGAGGCGAGCACGTCCGCGTGCTCTTTAAAAAGCTTTACGGTATTTACGAGCAGGTCGTCAAAATCCATGGCGTCGTTGGCCCGCAGCTGTTTCTGGTACTCGTCGTATATCTCCGCGATCTTTCTCTCGCGGAAATCACCCGACTCCTTGTATGCATCGTCCGGCTCTTTACAGGCGTTTTTCCATGCGGAGACCTTTCCGCAGAGCATTTTTTCGGCGTACATCTTAGGATCCAGATCCAGACCTTTAACGACCCTTTTCATCAGGGTCTTCTGATCGTCTGAGTCATAGATCGTAAAGCCGGATGAGTATCCCAAAAGCTCCGCGTGCTGGCGCAGGATGCGTACGCAAGTCGAGTGGAACGTGGCGACCCAGACCTTTCCTCCGTCCTCGTCGCACAGGCGCTCGACGCGCTCCTTCATCTCGCCCGCGGCTTTATTTGTAAAAGTGATCGCCAGGATATTCCACGGGGCGACCCCTCTTTCCGATATGAGATAGGCGATCCTGTGTGTAAGCACGCGCGTCTTACCGCTGCCTGCTCCGGCCAGTATGAGTACCGGGCCCTCCGTGGCCTCGACCGCCTCGCGCTGCACAGGATTAAGAGATTCAAGTAACTCTGACATTTATTAAACTCCGTTCTTTTCAGATCCCGCCCGATACGGGCGCCCTGTAAGTATAACCGCCACCGCCCCGGCAGGTCAAGAACGAGAGCGGGGAAAGATATGCGCAACAGATAAATTAAACAGAGAAAACTATACGTTTACAGTACTGACCCGAGTTGAAAACAGCCCCTCTCCGTGTTAGAATTAGCCTGTTTGAAAACTGCGCCGCGGCACGGCGTCCAAACCGCCCGGCATACAGGCCGAAGATCATCAGAAAAAGCAGGCAGATTCCATGTACAGATTCTTAGTCAATCCAGTATCACAGTCAGGCAAGGGCGAGCAGATCTGGCAGCAGGTCAGGTCAAAGCTCGACGGACTCGGCGTGAAATACGCGCTGTATCGCACGCAAAAGCAGGGGGATATGACCAGGATGGCGGGCGAAGCGCAAGCTGCAGGCAGTCCCGATGATCCGATCATCGCGATCGGCGGGGACGGATCCCTGAACGAGGTGATAAACGGCCTCGATCTTTCAAAAAAACAGGTCGTCGGGCTCATTCCGGCAGGCTCCGGCAATGATTTTTCCGCCGGTCTCAGTCTGCCTGAAAAGGCCATGGCTGCGCTGGACGGTATCCTTGGCTGCAGAGCTCCGCGCACTATCGACGCGGGAGAGACGATCTGCACCGTAAAGGGCGGGGACGGCAGCGAAAACGAACTCCGCCGCCGGTTTATAGTCAGCAGCGGCATCGGCTATGACGCCGCTGTATGCGAGCAGGTTAATACTACAAAGATCAAGGGTTTTCTCAACCGTCTGCACCTGGGCAAGCTGACATATTTTGCCATAGGCTTCAAGCTGTTCTGGACCTATAAAAAGGCCGCCGGCACCCTGGTCGTCGACGGCGTATCACATCCCATATCGGACCTGGGCTTTCTCTCTGTTCACAACACCATATATGAGGGCGGCGGATATCCCTTCGCCCCTGAGGCCTCTCCGTTTGACGGAAAGCTGAG
The DNA here is from genome assembly GCA_946623295.1 of uncultured Lachnospiraceae bacterium. Taxonomy (GTDB): domain Bacteria; phylum Bacillota; class Clostridia; order Lachnospirales; family Lachnospiraceae; genus UBA3774. The sequence continues at coordinate 2,440 of CAMOQY010000078.1, forward strand.
CCTGTGCGTGACGGCTCCGCCAAAGCGGAAGACATTTTTTATCGCTTTTCTCCTCAGCAAGACTACGCCCGGCTTCCACACCAGATTTGACGGCATCTTCAATTTAGATTGCCGGGAGGCGCGTCTGGATCTCGATATTCCGCTGCCTGTACACACCGACGGCGAGGTCCTCGGCCACTGCAGCAGCGTAAGCTTTCGTGTGCTGCCCCAGTGCCTGCGCCTGCTCGGATAGGCTCCTGCCTTTAAGCTCTGCTCTTTTCAACAAAAAACCGGCCCCCGGGCCGGTCTTTTGTTATGCGTCAGCGCTCTCTTCCTCCCCTGCCGTGTCATTTCTGGCAGGTATCAGAACTTCCGGTTTTACCTTTTCATTTATCTGCCACATCAGCAGCACGGTCGCTGCGGCGCAGATCACGATATACGCAATATATGCGGTGTTTGTGGTGATATATTTCTCCAGCAGCCCGCTCTCTGTCGCAAGCACGGAAAAACCGTTCGCGCACATATGCAGCAGGATGGGAGCAAGGATGCTCTTAAACTTCTCGCACACATACGCGCACAGCAGACCCACCAGAAACGCGTATACGCCCTGTACGACGTTTCCGTGATAAAAGCCGAATATCAGAGCCGAAAAGATCATTGAGACCGCAAACGGCGCAAATTCCCTCATGCGTCTGAATATCAGACCGCGGAAAACAAGCTCTTCGGCTATCGGCGCCAGGATCACGACTGATAAGATCTCCAGCAGCAGACCGCCGCTGTACGTTATCTGAGCAAGCATTTCCTCAGTCTCGGCATAAAGCTCCGCAAGCCCGCTGATACCGATGATGTTGTTTCCGGTTATGCCGGCGAAAACTCCGAGGAGCCCCGCAGCTGCGAAAAAAATAGCCGCCGGGCGCTCATACGTCACATATTCGCCGTCGCGGTAAAGGCGCTTTTTGTCCATGTGCATAAAGAGCAGCATAAGACCGATGGACGGAATGCTTTTGATCAGGTTGATCAGATTGGCGTTCTGGTAGACGACCGGAACGAGTTTTTCCATGATCTGCGTCTGGAAATCCGGGTCTGTTATCACCGCCGGCCCGCTCTGTGCGATAAGCTCCATAGTCAGGACCGACGATACGATCATGGTCACCAGAAGATCGACTCCAAAGAAAACCAGCAAAGGATATATCATTCTCCAGATCGAGACTTTTTTTCCTGTTCTGTTCATGTAAACTGCTCCGTTCTTAAAACGGGGCATACGGATCGTTCCGCTGCCCCGTGTAATATACGATCAGGTTATCTGCCTATGCTGTCAGCCGACTCAGGGATCAACTGCAGGGTCCGGATCAGGGTCAGGACTTGGCGCGGGATCCGGCGCGGGCGCAGGATCAGGCGTGGGTGCGGGATCCGGCGTGACAACGGGCGGAGTCACCGCGGGTGTCTGAAGCGACGCCTCGTACTCCTGCTGAGTAAGACCGCCGGTACCGATGGTGATCACCTTTGCGCTGTGCATGTAGTAATCGGTGCTTATCGTCTCCCTGCTGACCTCGACGCCGTTTTCCTTAACGATCTTTTCGAGCCTGGATCTTACCTCGGGGTGCCCGGAAGCGGTCTTTTTCGCGCCTGCAGGCTGGGTGGGATCATACTTTGTCACTTCCGAGATCGGTCCCTCGTACGTTACCACGCTCTTGTAGGTAACTTCTCTTCCGGCCGGGCGGGTTTCCTTGCCCCAGACGATAAAGGTACAGGTACGGTCCTTGGACCAGCCCTCGATATAGACAGGATACTCGAGATTATTCGTAAACTTGAGGTCCTTAACTCCCATTGCTATGGCGGCGTCCTTGGAAGGATCAAGATACGTGACCTTCATGGAATGGCTGTGCCGCTCGTCGATCTGAAGCTCGGCGCCGAGCAGGGCATTATAAAGCGTTGACGAAACCTGGCACACTCCGCCGCCTACGGCATCCACGGACGTACCGTCGACGTACTGCGGCGCCATGCGGTAACCGTTGTAAGGCTCGCGCGGTCCCATGAGATCGCTCGCGGAAGCGGACTCACCGGGCATCAGCAGCAGTCCGTTTATCTTGCTCGCGCCGTGAGCCACGTTAAAGGCTCTGTTGTCGGTGCCTCCGACATGCGTACTGCAGGACCCGAGCTGATCCTGGATATTCTCCAGCATTTCCGCCGTAATCCTGGCGTTGTCCACCTTTGCGGCAGCATCGATCGAGCCCTGCGCCGCTCCGTTTCCATTATAAAATGCTTTTACGGCGTCTATCGTGCCGTCAATATCGACGACCACTCCCGTAACGTCAGGAGTGATGATAAACTGTCCGTTTTCCCTGGTGATCGTGGCATCCTGCGCAGTCCCGTCAAGCCCGGAAAACTTAGCCGTTATAGCCTCGCGGAGAACGTTTTCGTCAAGAGTACGGACGGTATCATAGACGAGGCCTTCAAACTCGATATCCTTGAGCGCCTTGAATCTTTCAGCCAGACCTCCGCGGTACTTGCCGAGCTTCATGGCGTTTTCGATAAGCTCGTTGCAGGGCTCGAAATCGGCGCCCAGCTCTCTCCAGTTCATGACTATGGCATCATCGCCAAGCGTCATGGTGATATTCCCGGCCAGCGCCTTGCTGTGTGCCGCAGCCACCGCAAGCTTTGCCTCCTGAATACCCATTCCGCTCAGGTCCACCCCGTCGACGGTCACGCCTTCGTACATGACCTCTCTGGTCTCCTCGACCGGCTCAACCTCAAAGTCAACTCCGGCATAATATGTAGCTGAAAATCCCGCCGCAGGCAGGAGCAGCGCGGCAAGTACCGCGATCAGGCTGCTAAATCCAAGTTTTTTCATCAAAGACCTCATATCGTCCAAGTATTAAAAGTGCATCGTGCCTTTCCCGTAAAACAGGCATGCTGCCCCCGCGGACGGGGACAGCAGATTCTGCCTTTTACATAATACACTTGTTATCTCAATCCGTCAACGTATTTGCGGATCCCGGAGGCGTTCACGTAGGTCTCCTGAGCGTCGCCGTCGACCACTACGAGCGTGGGAGCGGCCGTGACTCCGTACTTCCTCACGAGCTCGGGCTGCTGCTCTGCGTCGATCACCTCATAGTCCGTGCCCTTGAGGAACTCCTTTGCGATACGGCAGTTAGGGCAGGTCTGAGTGGTAAAGAGCATGCGCTTTACGCCGGGATCTGCGGCCTTTTCGGGGGCGGGAGCAGGCTCTATCGTCTTCATCTCGGGAGCTGCGGTGTTGTCCGCCATGGCGTCCACTCTGGCCTGGCTGACGGTGACGTCCGCGCCCTGAGTGTTCGTCATGCATCCGCAGTCCTGATCGGTGCGGCCTCTCTTAAGAGTGCTGGCCTCGATGACGTAGGTGCGGCGGTCCTTGTACTCCTGGGTCTTGCCGGCGTTCCAGTTCTGAACGGGACGGTAGTATCCCGTGATGCGGCTGTAGACCTCGGCAGGCTTTCCGCAGGTAGGGCAGGTGAAGTGCTCGCCCGTGATGTAGCCGTGCTCTTTGCAGACCGAATAGGTCGGGGACATCGTATAGTAAGGCAGCTTGTAATTCTCGGCGATCGTGCGGACGAGCTTTGCCGCGGCCTGCCAGCTGGGCAGCTTCTCGCCGAGGAAGGCGTGGAACACGGTGCCGGAGGTATAGAGCGTCTGCAGATCGTCCTGGATATCCAACGCATCAAAGATGTCGGAGGTATATCCAACGGGCAGATGCGAGCTGTTCGTGTAGTAAGGAGTCTCGCCGTCGTTTGCCGTCCTGATGTCGGGATAGCGCTTCTTGTCGTGCTTGGCCAGACGGTAGGAGGTGGACTCGGCGGGAGTAGCCTCGAGGTTGTACAGATCGCCGTACTGCTCCTGATAATCAGAGAGGCGCTCGCGCATATGGTTCAGCACGTCCTTCGTAAACTCCTGCGTCGCCTTATCGGTCATGTCCTTGCCGAGCCACGCGGCGTTGAGTCCCACCTCGTTCATGCCTACAAGGCCGATGGTGGAGAAGTGGTTGTCAAAGGTGCCGAGATAATGCTTTGTATAAGGGTACAGGCCCTCGTCCAGAAGCTTGGTGATGACGTTTCTCTTGATCTTGAGAGAACGGGCCGAAAGATCCATCATCTTGTCCAGTCTCTGGTAGAACTCCTCGGGAGTCTTTGACAGATAAGCGATACGGGGCATATTGATGGTAACTACGCCCACGGAGCCTGTAGACTCGCCCGAGCCGAAGAAACCGCCGGATTTGCGGCGCAGCTCGCGCAGGTCAAGGCGCAGGCGGCAGCACATCGAACGCACGTCGCTGGGCTCCATGTCGCTGTTGATGTAGTTTGAGAAATAAGGAGTGCCGTACTTTGCGGTCATCTCAAAGAGCAGACGGTTGT
>CAMOQY010000079.1 GCA_946623295.1 uncultured Lachnospiraceae bacterium
CGAAAAAGACCCTATCTGTATTATGCCGGGCAGTCTGCAAACGACTGCGGTGGCAGTGCGATTGAATTTACCGGATCAAATCCGGCAATGACTTTGGGGCCATGCCGCCCGGTTTCAGTAAAAATCCGACCGCTCTTATCAAAGGAGCCTGGCCAGGTTAAGGAGCACGATCAGCCCGGAGAAAACTATGGAGACGGTCGAGCAGAGCTTGATCAGGATGTTCAGGCTCGGGCCGGTGGTGTCCTTGAAGGGATCGCCCACGGTATCTCCCACGACTGCCGCCTTGTGCTGCTCGCTTCCCTTGCCGCCGTGATGACCGGACTCGATGTACTTCTTGGCGTTATCCCAGGCGCCGCCCGCATTGGACATAAATACCGCCATGGCAAAACCTGTGACTGACACACCTCCCAGCAGTCCGACCACTCCCACAGGCCCGAGGATCAGACCCGTCAGGATCGGAACGATGATGGCAAGGAGCGCGGGAGCGACCATCTCGTGCAGAGCGCCTTTGGTGCAGAGAGCCACGCAGCGCGCGTAGTCAGGGTCGTTTTTGTACTCCATGATGCCCGTGATCTCACGGAACTGGCGGCGCACCTCCACAACTATCGACTGAGCGGCCTTCTGTACTGCACTCATCGTCAGCGCCGAGAAAACAAAGGTCAGCAGCGCGCCGATAAAAAGCCCGACCAGCATCAGAGGATTTGTTATGGTAAGATCCAGTGTCTCTGTCGTTCCCTTCTGTACGATATCGACATAACTGACCATCAGAGCCAGAGATGTAAGAGACGCGGAGCCTATGGCAAAGCCCTTGCCGGTAGCTGCCGTGGTATTTCCCAGGGAATCCAGCGCGTCAGTGCGCTGACGGACCTCTTCGGGAAGACCGGCCATCTCCGCGATACCGCCCGCGTTATCAGCGACGGGGCCGTATGCATCTGTAGCCAGAGTAATGCCCAGCGTAGAGAGCATGCCCACTCCGGCGATACCGATACCGTAGAGACCCATATTAAAGGAGAGCGCTCCGCCTGCCGCAAAGAAGCTGACGATAACAGCCACAGCCACGATAAGGATAGGCGCCATGGAGCTCTTAAGCCCCAGTGAGATGCCTCCGATAATGATCGTAGCGCTTCCCGTCTCACTGGAATCGGCCAGCTTTTGAGTGGGCTTGTACGTATCCGAAGTGTAGTACTCGGTAAAATACCCTATCGCGCATCCGCCGATAAGTCCGCTGAGAATAGCCACATATACTCCCCAGTTTCCTATTATAAAATATGTAAGCGGAGCAGCCGCGATCGCCTCGAGAATGGCAGCGGTATACGTGCCTGTGCGGAGCGAACGCAAAAGAGATTCCTGGGTCGCATTTTCTTTTGTCTTTACAAGGAACGATCCTATGATGGAGCAAATAATTCCGCTCACGGCCAGAAGAAGCGGCAGCAGCATTCCGTTAAAGCCATATCCCGCGATCGCGCCGAGAGCGAAGGTAGCGAGGATCGAACCTACATAACTCTCATAAAGGTCAGCGCCCATTCCGGCAACATCGCCTACGTTATCTCCCACATTATCCGCGATAGTAGCAGGGTTGCGGGGATCATCCTCCGGTATGCCGGCCTCCACCTTACCCACGAGGTCCGCGCCCACATCGGCAGCCTTGGTATAGATACCGCCGCCCACACGGGCAAACAATGCCATGAAGCTGGCGCCCATGCCGTTCATGACCATTATATTTCCTATCTCGGTCGGATCCGTCATCCCGAAGCCGTAGCGCAGGATAAAGAACCACATTGTGATATCAAGCATTCCCAGACCTACGACGGTAAAGCCCATAACGCTTCCGGATGCAAAAGCTATGCGAAGCCCCCGATTCAGGCTTTCACTGGCGGCCTGCGCGGTACGCGCATTTGAGTTCGTGGCGATCTTCATGCCTATATAGCCTGCAAGCATGGAGAACACACCTCCGGTAATGAAAGCAAAGGGAGTCACCTTTGAGAGGAGTCTGCCGTCCGAAGCAAACGCGATGGCCAGCAGCAAGGCAAAGACCACGATAAAGACCTTGAAAACCGTAGAATACTGGTGCTTGAGATAAGCGTTCGCGCCTTCGCGGATAGCAGCTGCGATCTTGCGCATCTTCTCATTGCCTTCCGAGGCCGACATCACTTTCTTTCGCTGCAGAACCGTGAATAACAGGGCGACCACGGCTCCGGCGAATCCGATCCAGAATAATCCGTCCATTTTTCAGTCTCCTTTCCTGAAATGAAATATATTCCCGGTCCGGATCTGCAGCCGGACCGGCGAATGTATTACCTGTAAAACTCGCGGATATAAGCCTCCACGTCCGCACGGGAGCCCCTGAAGACTCCGGGCGTTTCCATCTTCAGCGACACACAGGCCGTTGCGTACAGCAGTGATTCATCGACTCCGTGTCCGGTTACCCGCATTCCCAGATATGACCCAAAGGTCGTATCACCGCGTCCCGTGCGGCCCGAGAGATTGCGGGCCTTTACCGGATATCTGAAAAACTGCCTGCCGTCATAGGCCAGCATCTCGGAGTTATGCGAGATCATGATCTCCTTCGCGCCCCAGTCAAAGAGCTGCTTTGCCGCATCCTCGCGATCCGTCAGGCCGGTCAGGATCTCCGCCTCGGCGGCATCGGTCTTCAGCACGTCCATATACGGGAGAAAGCGCAGCTTGTCCTTCCAGTCATGAAAACAGAGTTTTCCGTTTTCATTGTGCCTCAGGAAACCCTGGGCATCCGCGGCCAGGCCGCCCTTCTCATGTAAAGCCTCCAGCAGCTCGTTGGGGAAATCCCCGTAGAGAAGCCCGGCAAGATGTGTCAGCCTGCAGCTGATATCAGGCAGCTCATCGGGCGTCACAGGATCCGACTGCGCCGGACAGCTTGCGTTTCTGCGCTCACGGTCCGCCGTAAAATACTCGTTTCTCATCAGGGTAGTCTTTTCCGAAGGGAGCAGCGCCTTGTCTCCATCCGGGACAAGTATCGAATCCATGATGTCCCTGTCACTTTCCGCGATCTTGACCCCGGCGAAAACCCTTGCCCCGGCAGATACGGCTGCGGGAGTGCAAAAGGTAACGGCGCCGCCGACGCTCCGATCCAGAGCGCCTGTAAAATCGATATTCTCATCCCGTGTCGCCGGACCCAGAATGAGAATGTCATATTCTTTTTTACTCATGATTTAACCCCAGTCCTCGTATTTGAATGAATGTACATCAGGATCTGCCGCGATAAAGGCAGATATCTGATCCTGGATATTCTTTGAAGGAAGCTTGACCTTGAGATCTAAGGTGACTTTACCCTCTTCTCTCGCGATGTTCGACTCGCTGATGATGATCTTCCACTCATCCAGCTGCCTGTGCAGCCGCTGCATGGCATCCTTGTCATCGTGGAGCACGACCACTATCTCTCCGGCAGTATACTTGTCGTTGCCTATAGCAAAACGGTGCATGACTATCTGAAGGATTATGACTATCACGGTAGCGGTAAGCCCGAGGAAATACATCCCTGCGCCGACTGCCATGCCCACACCGGAGGCCGCCCAGATTCCGGCAGCGGTGGTCAGGCCCTTTACCGTATGATGTCTGTCTCTGAATATGATCCCGGCGCCGAGGAAGGTCACGCCTGTGACTACCTGAGCGGCGATACGCCCGGGGTCTGCCCCCTTCGTTCCGTAAAGAAAAGCGTCAGGGCCTGCGTCAAGATCGATAAAACCGTATTTGGAAATGATCATAAGCAGACAGGCGGCAAAAGCAACCAGGAAATGCGTGCGGACGCCGGCGTCCTTAAATCTTCTGGAACGTTCCACGCCTATGGCGATTCCGCAGGCTGACGCCACTACAAGGCGAAGCAGCAGCTCCAGATAGTTATTAAATGTAAATCCGCCATGCATAGCCTCAAAAAATGTCATGTCCCGGCTCCTTTCAAAATATTACTGCCGCACCGGCAATGCATCCTCTGAAATAAAGCGACATTATATAACTCCATCCGCTTAAAGTAAAGCGCAGATTGTGATTTTTTTTATCATAACTGCTTTTTTATCTAAAAGGAAAGTTTCAGGCCTTATACCTCACGCCGCAGCCCTTTACCATTGCATCGTACGCCCGTCTGATCTTTTCATAATTACCGTCACGATCAAGCGCTATGCCTCTTCCTACACCGTCCACTATGACGCCTCTGCCGATCTCGGCCAGCTTCTGATCCAGCTCTCTGAGCATTGCCGGAGCGCTCCCCGGCTCGGTGCTGCGTCCGTCAAAGATGATGTGAAGATATACGTTCTTTACGCCCTCAGCCATCTCCAGCAGCATAAGCGGGTAGTCGATGCATCCGTGACTGGATTTTTTCGTCAGGTATGCGATCAGATGCAGATTGCTGCCGCGGGCCTTAGCCGCCTCTATGGTCTGCAGGAAGACGGGGTTCGTGCGGAACGAGCCGTCCTTTATCGCGTTATCCATGCGCACATCATCCTGCGGTACGATACGGCCTGCGCCGAGATTTGAATGACCGGCCTCCGAATTGCCGGGCTTGCCGTCCTGCAGTCCGACATCTCCGCCGGATGCGCGGAGCCTGCTGTTCGGATATTTCTCGAGCAGCGCGTCCCACTCGGGCGTGTCCGCCAGATAGATCGCGTCGCCGTCATCCCCGGTCCCGTATCCCCAGCCGTCCAGAATGATGAGCATCATTTTTTTATTTGTAAATCCGTCTGTGGTGATAAGGCTCTCTCCCGTCATCTCGGCGGGTTTATGGATTCCGAGCACGCTGAGGACCGTAGGCGCCACATCGCCGAGCCTTCCGTCCCGGAGCGTCACCTCGCGTCCCTCCGGATCAAGCACGATAAAGGGAACCAGATTCGTGGTATGGGCCACATGAGGCTTGCCCTCTTTCGTATAAAGCGTCTCGATATTGCCGTGATCGGCGGTAACTGCCACCACGTAGCCGTTTTTCTTTGCGTAGTGCGCCACCCGGTCCACGTATCTGCTGATCGTGGCCGCGGCTGTGAGCTTTGCGTCCCTGTTTGCCGTGTGTCCGATGACGTCGCCGTTCGCAAAGTTCGTGACGATGAAATCATATCCTTCATCTACTGCCTGCTCGACCCTGTCAGCTACCGCCGGCAGACTGAGCTCGGGTTTCTGATCAAACGGAATGCCCTTCGGTGAAGGAATGCAGACGTCATCTTCACCCTCAAAAGGCTTGTTGTATCCTCCGTTGAAAAAGAACGTTACATGGGCAAATTTCTCTGACTCGGCGCAGTGGAACTGCTTCATGCCGGCCTCGGAAATGATCTGGGCCAAGGGCTTTTGCACACGTTCGGGAGCAAAAGCGATCGGCAGATTTTTGAATTTCTCATGATACATCGTCATAATGACGAAATCGAGATTCTTTATCTGTTCTCTCTTGAAGTGACTGAAATCCGGATCGGTAAACGCCTCGGTAAGCTCGATCTCGCGCTCGCCCCTGCGGCAGCAGAATATCACTTCATCACAGTTTTTGATCTTTCCTACGGGAGCTCCGTCCTCATCCACCAGTACCATCGGCTCCAGAGAATAATCGGTCTGTCCCTGTTCATAGGCTCTCTCTACGGCCTTTGCCAGAGCTTCACCGCCATGAAATTTCTGATCTGACATATGCAACCTCCCTTACCTTCGGGGCTGGAAAATATCCAGCAGTTCCGCGAAATGATGGATTATCATATCCGGTTTGTTTTCTTCATTGATTTCGGGAAGGACTTTGCCGGGGTACTGCACTCCGATGGTCATTCCCAGACCCGCAGCCTTGGCTCCGACGATGTCGCGGTTCAGATTATCGCCTACAAAGCACGTTTTCCCTGCATCGGCCCCCGTCTCCTCAAGCGCGTAGTAGTAAATCGCCGGATGCGGCTTGCGGACAAGGCAGATAGACGACTGCTGCACGCTCTTGAAATAGGGTCGCAGCCCATCGCGGTCCAGCCACTCATCCACTTCTCTGGTACCTACAAGATCGCTCACTATCGCAAGCGTATAGCCTCTCGCGTTAAGCTCCTTTACAGTATCGGCGCCTCCCTCGGTAACTACTCTCTCGCCCTTTGTCCTGCGGTACGCATAAGTGAGGGCATCGGCGTTCGCCTCGACCCTCTCTCTGTCAAAATCGTATGCAAGCCAGCGTGTCCAGAGCTCTTTTACCGGCGCTTCGCAGTAAAATCTGAGCGCCCATTCGCGGTATTTATCATACCTTGGTTCTATGACCTCATGGTAAAAGACCATGGGATCTGTCGTAACTCCCAGCAGCTGTGCGATCTCGGTCCGGGCCTGCCGTATATACGCCTCGTCCTTTCGGATGACCCTGAAGGTGTCGCCCAGGTCTATAAAAATCGTATTTATATCCTTCATCCGATCTCTCCTTTTCTGTCCTCTTTATCAGCTCGTTCGCGCCGGATGCCGCCACGCGGATATCACCGGCTGCGCTTCCTTATTTCAGGATATCAAGGTCAAGAATATCGATGAACCGGTGGACTATGAAGTCCGGACGGTTCTCGTCCGTGATGGTCTTCTTTGCCAGCTTTTCGGGGCTGATAAACAGGACGTTAGCGCCGATCCCGGCGGCTTTCGCGCCGGTGAAATCCCGGTTCAGATTATCCGCGATATTCACACACTCCGAGGGATCAAAGCCGAGCTGCCTGCAGCCAAGCGTATAAACCCTCGGATCCGGCTTGC
>CAMOQY010000080.1 GCA_946623295.1 uncultured Lachnospiraceae bacterium
CGTAAGGAGGCTGCCCCGGAGGAGTCTGCGCGCCCGGGGGCTGGGCCGTTCCCGCTGTAGGCGCTCCGCAGTATCTGCAAAAGCGGCCCGTCGGGTTGATGGCCTTGCCACAGTTTCTACAGTAATTTCCCATAACGTACCTCTTTCGTAAAAATCGTGAATGCTCCCGGCAGACCGTGCCGCACGGTTCCCGGCTCTAAGAATACGCTTATAAAAAGCTTAATACTATTTTACACACCTGCAAAAGGAATACAAATATCCTGAAGAGATTGTCAATGACAGAAAACCGTCGCCCCGGCCAGAGTCAGAGCGGTACCCTATTTATTGACCGTTCAGAGCCGCTTTGATATAATAGTACAGCTAAACATCAATACTGATCGGAGCTGTATATGACAGACAAACAAATAGATATCATCGACGTACGCGCCGGCGCGGAGGAAGAGAACGGAAAGTTCGCCGTGCAGGTGCGTTCGTTTTGTCATGGGCACGGTATCTATCTGGTGAACCTCATGGCCTCGCCCGGAGCCGGCAAGACGACGGTCCTGTGCCGGCTTATAGATATGCTCTCGGATGAATTTGAGATCGCGGTGATCGAGGCTGACGTAGACGCCGACGTGGACGCGAGGACGGTCGCAGCCCATGGCGCCGCCGCCATCCAGCTTCATACGGGCGGCTCCTGCCATATGGACGCGCAGATGACCCTGGAGGGACTTCAGGCGCTGGAGGCAGCTGCGGAAACGGGCGCGGATCGCGCTGCGGGCGGCTCCCGCGGAGAGAGGCCAAAGCTCGTTTTTCTGGAAAACATTGGCAATCTCGTCTGCCCCGCCGAATTTGACGTAGGCGCGGATCTGAAGCTCATGATCCTCAGTGTGCCCGAGGGAGACGACAAACCTCTGAAATACCCGCTGATGTTTACGGTATCCGAGTGCCTTCTGATCAACAAGATCGATACCTCTGAGATATTCGATTTTGATCCGGAGCGCTGTAAAAAACACGTTGCCGAGCTTAATCCGCAGATGCCGGTCTTTCCCGTATCAGGCAAGAGCGGCGAGGGACTGGACGAATTTGCAAGGTGGCTTAAGGAGCATATCCATGAAGGTTATCGAGCTTAATAAAAAGGCCACGGCGGTCAACGACCGCGACGCGGAGGAGCTGCGCCGCAAGCTTCAGGCCAGGGACGTCCTGCTGATAAATCTGATGAGCGCCGCCGGGAGCGGCAAGACCACTCTGATCTCGCGGACGATCAGAGATCTGGAGGGAAAAGCGTCCATCGGCGTCATGGAGGCGGATCTTGCTTCGGAGGTAGACGCCGAGGCCATAGAGGCCCTCGGAGCGAGGAGCATTCAGGTGCATACCGGCGGCTGCTGCCATATGGACGCGTCCATGACCAGACAGTCTTTGGAGGGTTTCGGCGCGGAGGACGGCAGCATCGTCTTTCTGGAAAACGTCGGAAACCTGATCTGTCCGGCGGAGTTTGACACGGGAGCGCATCTTAAGGTGATGATCCTGAGCCTGCCGGAGGGTGACGACAAGCCGTTAAAGTATCCGCTGATGTTTGCTGAGAGCGATGCGCTCATCATTACGAAAATGGACGCCGCGCCGTATTTCGACTTTGACCTCGAAGCGGCAAAGCGACGCGCTCTTGCGCTTAATCCGTCCATAAAGATCTTTCCAGTCAGTGCCAAAACAGGTGAAGGCATGGGCGAATGGGAGGAATGGCTGATGAGCCGGAAAAAGGAACTTATGCGAAAGCATTGATTTTATTTTAGATTAGCGAGGAGAAAACCATGCCCGAGATCTACGATCAGGTCCCAGAGACCAAATCAAAGTATGACGGAGAAGCCGTCAAGCAGAAAAAGTACGCCAAGCTCGGCGCCAAGATCACCGACAACGTGCCCCACAAGCTTTTTGGTCTGAAGACCACCGACGAGGAATACTGGGGTCTTCGCGAGATCCTGAGCGAGGACGAGGTTGACATTGCCCTGTCCATGAAGCAGCGCAAATGGTACACTGCCGACGAGATCTACGCGAAGCACAAAAAGCATATGTCCGAGGAGAAATTCAAAGAAGTTCTGGACCAGCTCTGCGTGCACGGTTTTGTAGAATACGATTACGGCGATCATTATGATGACAACGGCCCGATCCCGGGCGCGCCCAAGGAGCTGCGCTACCGCACGAGCTATTTCGTGCCGGGCAGCGCGGAGCTCTTTAATTCCTCGGTGGACAGGATCGAAAAGAATCCCCCCGTGGCGAAAATGTTTGAGCGCATGACCTTCCTGCCCCTCGAGCATATCACCTCGATGGTCCGCCCCGGCGGCAACGGCATCGGCATGCACGTTATCCCGGTGGAAAAGGAAGTCAACGCCTCACGCGAGGCGCTTAGCCTGGAAAAAATATCCTACTGGCTTCAGAAATACGACGGGCACCTCTCCGCAGGCATCTGCTCCTGCCGCGCTTCCAGAGCGAAGATCGGCGAGGGCTGTACCGACGATGAGCAGGACTGGTGCATCCAGGTCGGCGACATGGCCGACTATACCGTAGAGACCGGGCGCGCCCATTACATCACCAAGGAAGAGGCCCTCGAGATCCTGCGCAAGGCAGAAGAGAACGGCTACGTGCATCAGGTGACGAATATCGACGGCACCGACCATATATTTGATATCTGCAACTGCAACGTGCAGATCTGCAACGCGCTGCGCACCTCGCTTCTTTTCAACACTCCCAATATGTCCAGGAGCGCGTACACGGCCAATGTCAAAAAGGAAAACTGTGTGGCCTGCGGACGCTGCGTCGAGGTCTGCCCCGCCGGCGCCGTGAAGCTCGGCCAAAAGCTTTGTCAGAAGGACGGAAGCGAAGTAAAGTACCCTCAGGCCGTGCTGCCTGACCGTGTCCGCTGGGGAAAATACGCGTGGGACGAGAATTACAGAGATACCGCCAGAGTCAACACTCACAAGACCGGCACTTCGCCCTGTAAGTCGGCCTGCCCCGCGCACGTCCCGATCCAGGGCTATCTCAGGATGGCAAATCAGGGACGCTATGACGAGGCGCTTGCGCTCATCAAGCGTGAGAATCCTTTCCCCGCCATCTGCGGACGCGTCTGCAACAAGCGCTGCGAGGACGCCTGCACGAGAGGCACTATAGACAGACCCGTCGCGATCGACGACGTAAAGAAATTCCTTGCCGAGCGCGATCTGCACGCCGGGACCCGCTATATTCCCGAAAAGCGCATCAACCGCGTCAAGGGCACCTGGGACCAGAAGATCGCCATCATCGGCGCCGGCCCCGCAGGCCTTTCCTGCGCATACTATCTGGAGGAGAGAGGCTACAAGCCCACTGTATTTGAAAAGAATGAAAAGCCCGGCGGCATGATGACCTACGGCATTCCTTCATTCAAGCTCGAAAAGGACGTGATCGACGCCGAGATCGACGTGATCAGAGCTCTCGGAGCCGAGATCCGCTGCGGAGTCGAAGTGGGCAGGGACATTACCATCAACGAGCTCAAGGAGCAGGGTTACAAGGCCTTCTATATCGCCATCGGCTGCCAGGGCGGCAGGCTTCCGGGAGTTCCCGGCGAGACCGCCGACGGCACCTTTATCGCCGTTGATTTTCTCCAGAAGGCGCTTTCCGATACCGCGAAGGACCTCTCGGGCGACGTGATCGTCGTCGGCGGCGGCAACGTCGCTATCGACTGCGCGCGCACCGCTCACAGAAAGGGCGCTTCCACAGTATCCATGTACTGCCTTGAGTCGCGCGAGACCATGCCCGCGTCTCCCGAAGAGATCGCCGAGGCCGAGGAGGAAAAAGTACAGATCAATCCTTCCTGGGGTCCGAAGGAGATCCTGACCGACGAGAAGGGCCATGTGTGCGGCGTCGTATTCAAGCGCTGCGTCTCCACGATCGATCCCGAGACGGGAAGATTTTCGCCGAAATACGATGAAAACGAGACGATCACCGTCCACGCGGACAGCGTGATCTTTGCCATCGGACAGGCGATCGAGTGGGGCTCTCTCCTCGAGGGCACGGATGTGACCTTCCATCACGGCAATTATCCCGTAGCGGATTCCTTTACTTATCAGACAGCCGACCCGAGCATCTTTGTGGGCGGCGATGTGTATACCGGACCTAAATTCGTCATCGACGCGATCGGAGCCGGACACGAGGCTGCCGAGTCGCTGGCGCGCTTTGTTTCCGCCAATAACGTCCCTCAGAAGCTTGGCAGGGACCGCCGCTACTTCAAGTCGCTGGACAAGGAAAACATAGCTATCGATTCCTACGACAGCGCGCAGCGTCAGGTCCCCGCGGTGGACGAAAGCATCGACAGCGCAAACGGATGGAGGGACAACAGACTGACCCTTACCGAGGAGCAGGTCCATACCGAGACCGGCAGATGTCTGGGCTGCGGCGCAAGCATCGTGGATCCGAACAAGTGCATCGGCTGCGGTCTGTGCACCACGCGCTGCGAGTTTGACGCGATACATCTGCTGCGCGATCATCCCGAAGCCTCCGACATGCGCAGGGCTGAGGACAAGGTCGGCGGACTGCTCGGCTACGCGGTAAAGAGAGGCTTTAAGATCGTGGCTCACAGCGGCTCCGAGGAAGCCAGACAGATGCGTAAAAAGCGCAAGGAATATAACAAGTCCACAAAGGAATTCCACAAGACCCATCCTCATACCGGAAACGGTGTGGATGTGGAAGCCATGATGAAGGACTGAAGCCCTGTTACACGGAGGAAATCGCTTTGCACGAAATGGGTATAATCATAAATCTGGCCGAAACGCTGGATGACACCGCGCGCGAGGAGGGACTGACCAGCATCGCCAGAGTCACCCTGCAGGTAGGAGAGGTCTCAGGTATCATGACAGACCTCTTTGAGGATTGCTGGAATTATTTCAAAAAAAAGCACCCGGTGCTGAGCGAGAGCAAACTTGTGCTCGAGACAATACCCGCAGTTACGTACTGTTCCTCCTGCGAGAAGACCTACGAGACGGTGAAGTACGGACGCGAGTGTCCATACTGTCACAGCGGCGAGACCTGGCTCGTGCAGGGCAACGAATGCGTGATCAAGGAAATAGAAGCGGAGTAGTGATCAGATGGAATTTATCGGACCAAAAGAAAAACGACAGGTTGCCTTTACCGGCATGATCTATCTGCTGTCCATAGCGGCAGTGGTGGTCTTTTTGAATCTGAGAGGACTGGAGAACCTGCTTCCGGTCTATATAGTGAACATCGGCATAGACCTTTTCGGCATGATGCTGGGGTTCCTGCTGTTTATCTGCTGCCTTATCGACGTGCAGAAGACAGGATCTGACTACAGGTATTTCTTTTTTCTGATCAATACGGCTATTTTCGGACTGTTCACGGATGCGTGCGCGTGGATCCTTGACGGAGTGCCGGATCTGCGCATCCTTAATATAATCGACAACTTTTTCTATTACTCGTGCTCGCCTATAGCTGCCTGCTTCTTCTGGCATTACGTGTCGGGATATCTGAAGCTTTCGGGCAAGGCGGCGTCTGTGCTCGGCAAGATCGTCCAGATAGGAGTGTTCGCAGCGATACTGATGCGGATAGCGAATATCTTTACCGGATTCTACTTTACCGTGGACGCCTCCGGTTTCTATCAGCGCGGTGCTCTCTATCCGCTCTCGCTGGTGTATCCCCTCGTTACCATGCTGGGTACGCTCTGCGTGGTAGTGATACGGAGAAAGCAGCTGCAGACATACCAGATCGTAGCGCTGTTCATGTACGTGTTGGCACCGGTCGCGGCCGGAATGATGACGCTGTTCACCTACGGGCTTTCGCTCAGCTACGGTGTGATCATGCTCGTCATGCTGCTCATGTACTGTCTGCTTAACGTCTCGCAGGGACGTCAGAAGGCAGTGGCTGACCGCGATCTGGCTATGGCTACCGCTATTCAGGAAAACGTGCTGCCGAGTATTTTCCCCGCGTTTCCCGAACGCGATGAGTTTGACATCTACGCGTCCATGGACCCCGCAAAGGAGGTCGGCGGCGACTTTTACGATTTTTTCCTGGTGGATAACGACCACTTCGGAATGGTGATGGCGGACGTATCGGGCAAGGGTGTCCCCGCAGCGCTCTTTATGATGATCGCCAAGGCTCTGATCAAAAACCGTCTTCAGGCGGGCGACACTCCCGGCAAGGCTCTTGAAAGCGTGAACAGACAGCTGATAGAGGGAAATGACGCCGCGGAGATGTTTGTAACAGTGTGGTGCGCGGTGGTCGAGATATCCACCGGCCGCGGTATCGCTGCGAACGCCGGTCACGAGCATCCTGCGATCAGGCGCTCGGGAGGGAAGTTCGAGCTGGTAAAATACCGCCATTCGCCCGCGGTCGCCACTATGGAAGGGATCCCTTTCAGGGAGCATGAGTTCGAGCTGGAGAGGGGCGAATCGCTCTTTGTGTATACGGATGGCGTGGCCGAGGCGACGAATGCGGAAAACGAGCTCTTTGGGACGGACCGCATGCTTGAGGCCCTGAATGCGGAGCCGGACGCCTCGCCGGAAAAGATCCTTGCGAACGTGCGGGCCGGAATAGATGCCTTTGTGCAGGATGCTCCGCAGTTTGACGATATTACGATGCTTTGCTTTAAATACGCCGGACCGGACGCAGACTGAGG
>CAMOQY010000081.1 GCA_946623295.1 uncultured Lachnospiraceae bacterium
TGAAACAGGGAACCTGACCAAAGACTTCATGAAGATCAAGGACAGCCCTTACTATCAGAAAAGGCAGCCCTGCGGCTGCCTTTAATACGTATGCGGTAGTTTTGCGATGCGTCCCGGTCAAACGCCCCGTGCGGGCAATGGGGCTCGGACGCTCAGTTCTCTCCGACCGATATCCCGCGGCTCGGAATGACGTCCGAGAGCACGGTATAGGTCTCTGTGTGCCCGAATTTCTGGACCTTGCCTATAAACGCGTCCAGATCAGGCATGGACGGGAACATGGCCTTGAGGACCACCGATTTCTCGCCGGCCACCACGCTGCACTCAAGGACGTTGGGAAACTCGGCGATAAAAGGCAGGAAGGCCTGCTTTTTCTTGGGCTGCATGGCGATCGTCATATAAGCCGTAATATGATAGCCGAGCTGCTCGGGACTTACCTCGGCGTGATATCCGGTGATTATCTTTTTCTCTTCGAGTTTTGCAATGCGGAATGCGACTGCAGGGGACGAAAGGTAAACTTGTTCGGAAAGCTCCTTGAGAGAATATCTGGCGTTCTGCTGCAGCAATTGGACCAGCAGTTTATCAACCTTATCCATAATGCTCCTCTTTCCGGTATCCTGCGGGCGGACGCCTGCGCCTGATGCCGGCAAAGCGAATATTACAACTTTTATTTCTTAATTTCAAGCTTATTTTTATAAAAAAACCGTTTAATAATCACAGTCGTCCTTCAGGCGTAGATCCGTTCCCCAAAAATCGCCGTTCCGACCCTTATAAAGGTAGCTCCTTCCTCTATCGCGACCTCAAAATCACCCGTCATGCCCATCGAAAGTTCCCTCATCGGAGCTCCGGGGATCTCCATGGCGCGCAGCCGGTCGCGCATCTCGCGAAGCCGCCTGAAATACGGTCTGTTTTCCTCCGGATCTTCCACCGGCGGAGCAATGGCCATCAGTCCGTCTACCTCGATCCCGGGCAGCAGCGCCGCTCCCCGTACGAGCTCCTCCAGCTCCGTCATCAGATCGTCGCCCGCAAGTCCGTGCTTTGTCGCTTCGCCGGCAACGTTTACCTCGATCAGCACAGGGACCTTTACTCCGCGTTTTTCCGCCTCGCGGGATATGGCTGCGGCGACGTGCATATCCGGTACGGAGTGCACGAGGCACGCCCTTCCGACAAACATTTTCACCTTATTCGTCTGGATATTGCCGATCATATGCCAGCGAAGCCCTCGCTCCGGCAGGATCGTATCGTGCTTTCTCATGAGCTCCTGGGGCTTGTTTTCCCCGAAATCCAGGACTCCCGCGCCGGCCAGCTCCTCTACCATCTCATCCGGCTTCGTCTTGCTCACGGCAATGACCGTGACCTCCGAGGGCACGCGCCCGGCCCTGATGCAGGCAGCGTCGGCCCGTTCCCTTATCTTCAGATATTTTTCCGTCACTTCTCCCATGTCGAAAGCTCCTTTACCATCTCCATAAAATAAGTCATGGCCAGCAGATCCGCGCACCCTCCGGGCGAAAGATTCATTTTGATAAACTCCGAATCCAGCCTGGAAGCCGCCTCCCGAAGCTTTTCGGGGCTGCGCTCCTGAAGGCATTCCTGCGCGGCAGCATACGCGCGCTTGCTCATGCGGGCGGCACTCTCGCGGCCTCCGCGTCTTATCATATTTGTGTCATCCGCCGCGGCTATGCAACGCAGCAGAGTATATACCCCGGCTGTCTCCACGTCAAATCCCCAGTCCAGAGCCTCCTCAAAGGCAGGCATGGCGACCTCTCTCAGCGTCGGAAAACCAGCCGCAGCCTCAGCCCTCGCGCCTGCCCCACGCAGTCCCATCTCCGTCAGCTCGCCTGCGGCGGGAGCAGCTATCATTGCGGCAAGCGGCAGGATCGTATCCGGATCCCCGCTCCCGCTCATGCCCCAGGCAGCGCATATGAGCCCGAGCGAAAAGATCAGTCCCTTGTGAGTATTCGCGCCAGCTGCTGCCAGCATATCTTTTTCGGCGGTAAGCCCGAGAGTCCGAAGGCGCGGAAAGAGCTCATCCGGCATGACGGTGTCCATCGCGGCGGAAGCACCCGCAGTCATGCAGCCTGAGAAATACCACTCCAGCGCGGCCGCGCTCCTCTCAAAGCTGTTTATGTCCATATCTGTATGAGAACCGCTGTTTGCGCGGTCCACAAGCCCGGGCTTCGGCGTAGTCTGGACCTCGGCGAACATCGCCGAAAGCGCGATATGCCCGGCCAGATCTCCCACGCTCGCCCGTCCGATCGGATCGCTGAGATACTCGAGCACCCTGCGGCAGGTCTCCTCCTGCAGCTCTCTTACGCTGTGTCTGCGGCTTCCCGCGCAATCCGCGGCATAGCCGCCGCAGATCAGGCACCTGCGCGGATCCATGCCTATTTCGGAGCGCGATACCTTTGTCCCGTCAGGCTTTAGTACGTCGATATCAAAAAGCCTGCCGAGCGGATGAGTCTCCTCTATCGCCGCCATCACGTCCTTTACCCGGGACGCCTCTGCGGGGACGCTCCAATAACCCTCGTGGCCGTATGGGTTGTAAAATATACCCTCGCAAGTCGCGAATCCCTCGCCGAATGAGATCTCGAGCTGTTTCCCGATCTCTGCGCAGCCGGCCTCAAAGGCCGCGTTGCTCACGGCGCAGACCTTTACGGGGCCTGCGATGTTAAGCGTAAAGCAGATCAGACAGCTGTCCTTGCCGGCCAGAAGCCTGCCCTGCCTTGCAACTCTTTTTTCACGTCCGTCAAGCATCTCGGGGAGTTCTACCCAGTGCCCGGAAAACCAGAGATCTCTAAGCATATTCGGTCCTCAAATTCTGATACGCGCCTTTGTCATTTCACTTTTGTATTATACCGCATTACAGGCCGCGGTTAAAGGATCATCGCCGCCTACAGAAAAGCCCCCGTGCATATGCCGGGGGCTTTTGGGTGTCAGCTCTGCCTCTTACAGCATGGCAGCAAGATTCTCGCGGATCTTCTTGATGAAGTCAA
Source organism: uncultured Lachnospiraceae bacterium (assembly GCA_946623295.1). Taxonomy (GTDB): domain Bacteria; phylum Bacillota; class Clostridia; order Lachnospirales; family Lachnospiraceae; genus UBA3774. The sequence continues at coordinate 2,991 of CAMOQY010000081.1, forward strand.
GGCTGTTGAGCTGATGAACTTTCTCTTTCTCCATCTTGGTGATGAGAGCAAGGTCCTTGGTCATGTAGCCGCTCTCGATGGTGCCAATGGTGGCCTTCTCAAGCTTGTCGGCGAAGTCCCGAAGCTCCTGAATGCCGTCCAGCTCGCCGCGCTTGCGCAGAGCGCCCGACCATGCAAAGATGGTAGCTACGGAGTTGGTAGAGGTCTCTTTGCCCTCGAGATGAGCATAGTAGTGTCTCTGAACGGTGCCGTGAGCAGCCTCGTACTCGAAGTTGCCGTCGGGCGAAACCAGAACGGAAGTCATCATAGCCAGAGAGCCGAAAGCGGTCGCAAGCATATCGCTCATGACGTCGCCGTCGTAGTTCTTGCAGGCCCAGATGAAGCCGCCCTCAGAACGGATGACACGCGCTACGATATCGTCGATCAGGGTGTAGAAGTAGGTGATGCCGGCAGCCTCGAATCTCTCCTTGTACTCGGTATCATAGACATCCTGGAAGATATCCTTGAAGGTGTGGTCATATTTCTTGGAGATGGTGTCCTTGGTGGCAAACCAGATGTCCTGCTTGGTGGCCAGAGCATAGTTGAAGCAGCTGCGTGCAAAGGACCTGATGGAATTGCAGCGGTTGTGCATGCCCTGAATGACTCCGCCCTCAGCCTCGGTGAAGTTCATGATGACTTCTTCCTGATGAGAGCCGTTTACGCCGTCAAATACAAGCTTTGCGGTACCGGGCTCAAAGCACTTCATCTCAACGCCCTTGTAGACGTCGCCGTATGCATGACGGGCGATAGTGATGGGCTTTGTCCAGGTAGGGATATAGGGGACGATACCCTTTACCATGATGGGAGCACGGAAGACAGTACCGTCAAGAATGGCACGGATCGTTCCGTTAGGGCTCTTCCACATTTCCTTAAGGTTGTACTCGGTAACGCGGGCAGCGTTAGGGGTGATGGTCGCGCACTTGACGGCTACGCCGTATTTCTTGTTGGCGTTTGCGGCGTCGATAGTGACCTGATCGTTGGTCTCATCGCGGTGTTTGAGGCCAAGGTCATAGTACTCGGTCTTGAGATCGATAAAGGGGAGCAGCAGCTCATCCTTGATATACTGCCAGAGAATTCTGGTCATCTCGTCGCCGTCCATCTCGACTAACGGTGTCTTCATCTGAATCTTGTCCATTGGAACAATCCTCCTGTGATTTTCTTATAACCCCAGAATGCCGGGCCCGTTTCTTTGACGCCTAGCCATAGCCAGGTGGGTAACCGCAGCAAGAGAATCTGTCTTCCACTCGAAGGAGGCCTGACATATCCCGCGCAATGTAGGAATCCCTTATGTCAAAATGTAGGTTCAAGAGATCGCGAGCTTATCGCACACCCCAGGGCATTTTTTATTTTCTGAATAAAGTATAGCTGATTAACATACCAAATGCAACTTATATAATCATGAAAAAAATGGGTGAAAATGTTGATTTTCCGTACTAAATCGGCTGTTTCGCTTTCGAAAAATCCGCACCCGATCCGAGCATAAAACAACCCCGCTGCACACGCAGCGGGGTCTTTGCTTTTCTCAGGCAGAGCCTGAATCAAAGATTAAATTGTGGTTTAAGCTATTATCCTATCAGTCAAGGATGGCGGTAACGGTACCGGCACCAACGGTACGGCCGCCCTCACGGATAGCGAAACGAAGTCCGACTTCCATAGCAACCTTGTGGATCAGCTCAACAGTCATCTCTACGTTATCACCAGGCATGCACATCTCGGTGCCGGCAGGCAGCTCGCAGACGCCGGTAACGTCGGTAGTTCTGAAGTAGAACTGAGGACGATAGTTGTTGAAGAAAGGAGTATGACGTCCGCCCTCTTCCTTGCTCAGAACGTAAACCTGGCAGGTGAACTTCTGATGAGGAGTGATCGAACCGGGCTTGGCGATAACCTGTCCTCTCTCGATCTCTTTACGGTCAACACCACGAAGAAGGAGACCTACGTTATCACCGGCCTGGCCCTCATCAAGGAGCTTGTGGAACATCTCGACGCCGGTAACGACGGTCTTGCGGGACTCGTCCTTAACACCAACGATCTCGACCTCATCGCCGACATGGATAACACCACGCTCGATACGGCCGGTAGCAACGGTACCACGACCGGAGATAGTGAAGACGTCCTCGACGGGCATAAGGAAAGGCTTGTCGGTCTCACGCTGAGGATCGGGAATGTAGGAATCTACAGCGTCCATCAGCTCAAGGATCTTGTCGCCCCACTCGGACATGGGATCTTCAAGAGCCTTCAGAGCGGAACCCTGGATGATAGGGGTCTCATCGCCCGGGAAATCGTACTCGTTGAGCAGGTCACGGATCTCCATATCAACCAGCTCAAGAAGCTCGGGATCGTCGACCATGTCGCACTTGTTCATGAATACTACAACGTAAGGAACGCCAACCTGACGGGCAAGCAGGATGTGCTCGCGGGTCTGAGCCATAACACCGTCGGTAGCGGCAACAACCAGGATAGCACCGTCCATCTGGGCAGCACCGGTGATCATGTTCTTGACGTAGTCAGCATGGCCGGGGCAGTCAACATGGGCGTAGTGACGCTTTTTGGTCTCGTACTCTACGTGAGCGGTAGAGATCGTTATACCACGCGCCTTCTCTTCGGGAGCCTTATCGATCTGATCGAAAGCTACGATCTCACCGGTGCCAAGTCTCTTGTTCAGAGTGATGGTAATGGCAGCGGTAAGAGTGGTTTTACCATGGTCAACGTGGCCGATGGTACCGATGTTGCAATGGGGCTTGGTTCTTTCAAATTTCTGTTTTGCCATCTTTTTTAAATCCTCCTAATATTTGTGCCCTGCGGGCAAAAAAAGCATAAAATTAGTCAACATTTAGATTTTATACCAGAAAGCACGATTTTTCAAGCATTATTTGTATTTCTGCCGAAATAACGCGCTTTACCGGCAGGCGCCGGGGCGATGGATCATTTCTTGTTGGAAACGATCTTCTCCTGGACGGACCTGGGCGCAACCTCGTACTTCTCAAAGAACATGGAGTATGCGCCGCGTCCCTGAGTCTTGGAACGCAGGTCGGTCGCGTAACCGAACATCTCGGCCAGCGGCACAAAGCCCTTGATGAGCTGTGAACCGTTCACGCTCTCCATGCCCTCGATGCGGCCGCGGCGGCTGTTGATGTCGCCGATAACGTCGCCCATATAATCTTCGGGAGTGGTGACCTCCACTCTCATGATCGGCTCGAGAATGACGCAGTCGGCCTTTGCCATGGCCTCCTTGAAGGCCATCGAACCGGCGATCTTGAACGCCATTTCAGAGGAGTCGACCTCATGATAGGATCCGTCGTAGACCACAGCTCTTACGCCGAGCACGGGATATCCGGCAAGGATACCCGCCTTCATGGCGTCCTGAATACCGGCGTCGATAGCGGGGATATACTCCTTGGGGATGTTTCCTCCCACGACCTCCGAGGCAAACTCGTAGGTGCACTCGCCGTTGGCGTCCATCGGCTCGAAGCGGACCTTACAATGTCCGTACTGGCCGCGTCCGCCGGACTGACGCGCGTATTTGCTGTCGACCTCTACGGTCTTGGTGAAGCCTTCCTTGTAAGCGACCTGAGGTGCGCCGACATTTGCCTCTACGTG
>CAMOQY010000082.1 GCA_946623295.1 uncultured Lachnospiraceae bacterium
TCATGATCCAGAAAATGGCGTGTCCCGGATCTTTGATGCGGTCAACGCTGTTGGGCGACCAGAGCTTGGATTTTATCGCGCGTCCGTTTCCTCCGCGAAGATCCTCCGTGACAGGCACGACCTTGCAGTCTTCGTCCAGCGTAGCGCCGACGTTCTGCATCGTGAGCAGATACTTGGTGGCATCGCATTCGAGCGGATAGTCTGCGGTCTTGTCAAAATACGTCGGCTCGAGAGCAATTGACGAGCGGGTCTCCGTGTTGATGATGAAAGCGTCGTCGTGCAGGATCGTGACGTCGTATTTATCGTGATGGCGGTTGTGAGTAATGGTGGATTTACCGGATCCCGACAGACCGAATACACTGATGACATACTTTCTGCCGTCAGGAAGGTTGTATCTCTTCATACCGCCGTGGCAGCAGGCGTAGCCGTGGCGGTTCGCTATCGCCCAGGCCAGGGTAAGCGTGCCTTTTTTAAACTCGCCGAAATACCTCATTCCCAGGATCGCCGCGCAGTTCATCGAAGGATCAAAATACGCCAGCCCCATGGGGTGGTCGGGATGCGTCCAGTCGGGATCGGCGAAAACAAAGATATCTCCTTCGTTCTCGATCGGGCGGGACTCATGGTACATATTGTTGTATTCCGTGGTTATGTACTGGAAATTCAGCATCCATGAAAACATCTGGTTTTCAAAGCCCTCGGGGATAAGCAGGTGGGCCCTGACCATGAACTCAGGGTCGAGACCTATATACGCCTGCGTATGATAAAGCTTGCGATTGCGCACTGCGTAGGCAGCCTCCATGACCTTGCGGTTAAGATCCTCGATGTCGACTCCGGGCTCTCCGGCTATGCGCCGCGCAGTGGCGGTACGTCCCGTGATGCGGCCGTCATTAAAGATCAGCACCTTTGAGTTGCGGGGAAGACCCATCTTTTCCGCGTTAAAGATAGGCATGTCAGTAACTATGGTTCCCGGAGAAGCTACGGCAAGGTTATATGCTGTAGCCACATCATCGACCTTAGTCACGTTGTTTGCGTAGAAAGGAGTCTCAACAATGGTCCTGAAACGGCCCATCCTGGGATTCTGCGGTCCGATCTCACTTCTTGGGAAATTAGCCTGGGTTGACATGGATACCTCCTGGAGTGCGCATCATGCGATTTTTTCATACTAAAAACAATCAGTTAAAATATCAATCATTTTAACAAATATTATTTTCCCACGGCGTTGCTAAAAAGTCAACTGATTTGAAATTGCTAAATAATCATCAAACTTACTATATTTTTTAATCGATTAACCGTTCAGGCCTCCGGCGGTCCGGCGGCATGCCTGATGCGAAAAAAGGGCCCGCATTACTGCGGACCCTTTGGAGTATAGCTTTTTTCAGGCTTAGCCCCTGTAGTAGTTGATCAGGCAGCCGGCCTTGATGATGTCGCGCTCGGCATCGGTCAGGTCGCCAAGATGAACGGTAAACTCGTTGACCTTGCCGTCGGGCTTGACCGCATAGGCCTTGATGTTGTCGTTCTTCTCGGTGATGGCCTTGCGAAGGCCGGGAACGAATACGTAATCATCAAGAGCGAAAGGCAGAGCCTTGTCGTCTTCGTCTACCAGGAACGGGCACATACCCCAGTTGATGAGGTTGGAACGATATCTCTTGGTAGCGTATTCCTTTGCGAGGTTGGCCCATCCGCCGAGAACCTTCTGGCAGGAAGCAGCCTGCTCACGGGCGGAACCGTCGCCGGGCTTCACGGCAAAGATGGTGGAGCCGATAGCGGTCTTCATAGGATCGACGCTGACGCCGGCAGCCTTCAGGGCGTCATAAGCGGCCTGGAAAGCAGTAGGGGCCTCGCCGGCCTGACGCGCGTGCTCGACCTTCTGAACTTCCTTCGCCTTGGGAACGTAGTTGGGATCCTTGCGGCTCAGAGCGAACTCTGCCAGACCCAGAGGGTTGGAACGGAAGGAAGAAGTCTCGCCCGAAGGGATCAGCTCGTCGGTGGTGGTAACGGGATCATGGATCTCGGAAACGACCTTGAGCATAAGGTCCTCGGTAAGAGCGGTCATCTTGGGCCAAGGCTTGATGTTCGGGCCCTCGACGAGCTCGACCTCGGGATGAGCTACGCCGTTGCTGCGGTATACGCGATGCTCGTAGATGCTGGCATCGAAGTGATAGGTGTACTTCTTGAAGCCCTCAAAGCCCTCTGCGCTGGTAAGGAAGCCCTTGTTGGCAGCGGTGGCTGCGATGGAGCGGGCGTCCATAAGAGCGACGGAAGCGATCTGGCCGTTCTGGACCTTCGAACCCTCGCGGTTGGGGAAGTTGCGGGTCGCGTGACGGATGGAGAGAGCGTTGTTTGCGGGAGTATCGCCTGCGCCGAAGCAAGGTCCGCAGAACGCGGTCTTGAGGATGGCGCCGGTCTCAAGGATCGTCGCGGCAGCGCCGTTCTTGATGATCTCCATGTAGATAGGCGTGGAAGCGGGATATACGCTGAGGGTGAACTTATCGTTGCCGATGTACTGGCCCTTCAGAATATCGGCCGCAGCCATGATATTCTCGAAGCCGCCGCCGGCGCAGCCGGCGATCAGGCCCTGCTCGGTGTAGAGCTTTCCGTTAACGATTTTGTCCTGAAGGCTGTACTTGACCTTGTCGCCAAAGGAGATCTTTGCGCGCTCCTCAGCGTCGTGAAGGACGTCCTTGAGGTTGGCGTTTACTTCGTCGATAGTGTAGGCCATGCTGGGATGGAAAGGCATAGCGATCATGGGCTTGATCTCGTCCAGGTCTACATAGACCACGCGGTCATAGTAGGTGACAGGGGCGGGATTCAGCTCCTTGTACTGCTCGCTGCGGCCATGGATGTCGAACCACTCCTTTGTATTCTCGTCTGTGCGCCAGATGGAGCTCAGGCAGGTGGTCTCGGTAGTCATGACGTCAACGCCGATACGGAAATCGGTGGACAGATTAGAGATGCCGGGGCCTACGAACTCCATGACTCTGTTCTTGACGTAGCCGCTCTTGAAGGTAGCGCCTACGAGAGCGATGGCAACGTCCATAGGGCCGACGCCTGTGCGGGGCTTGCCGGTCATGTAGATAGCGACGACCTCAGGCCTCTTGATATCATAGGTCCTGCCGCAGAGCTGCTTTGCAAGCTCGCCGCCGCCCTCGCCGCAGGCGATGGTACCCAGCGCGCCGTAACGGGTATGAGAGTCGGAGCCAAGGATCATCTTGCCGCAGCCGGCCATCATCTCACGGGCGTACTGATGGATAACAGCCTGATGAGGGGGTACATAGGTGCCGCCGTATTTCTGGGCAGCGGTAAGACCGAATACATGGTCATCCTCGTTGATGGTGCCGCCGACAGCGCACAGGGAGTTGTGGCAGTTCGTCAGGACATACTCCAGGGGGAACTTCTCCATGCCTGATGCACGTGCTGTCTGGATAATGCCGACAAAGGTGATGTCGTGCGATGCCATCGCATCGAATTTGATCTGGAGATTCTCGTTATCTCCGGAAGTGTTGTGGGCGGTCAGTATTCCGTAAGCGATCGTGCCCTTGCGCGCCTCTTCTTTGTCAGGGGTCTTGCCGGTCATCGCAGCTACCGCAGCAGCGGCGTCGCCGGTATCCTCTACGAGCTCGGTGCCGTTGACAAGATAAGCGCCATGTTCATAAAGCTTCATGAATAGTCCTCCTTGGGTTGTTTTTACATGAATTTTAATACGGATCATGCATACTTTACTTGGAATAATTATCAGCTAAATCATAAATAAAGTCAACCCTTCCGAGGTTTATTAGGTAAGGGTTGACCGATGGTTTTATTTCATTATTTTTTTGATTAAAATACTTAACTTTTGTTAGCTGTCGCCGTATTTGCCGGTGTCATCGGTATTCTTTCGCCTCCTCCGTGAGATTATTTATGACGCTTCTCATAGTCTTCGCGGATAGGGGCGCAGCAGGCCTCCATCGCCTCGGACATTTCTTTGCGGTTTTTTGACTTCCTGACCGCGGATACTGTCTGGGCAATAACCCTGTAATTCAGCTCCGTTCCCTCTCCGTCGCTCACATAATTGATCGCGCGGTTCGCACTGACTCCAAATCTCCCCGCCACCTCGATCGCGTCGATGTTTGCGCCCAGGAAAAGAAACTCCCATCCGTATTCCTTCTTTTCCCTTTCCACCATTTCCCTGACCTTTTTATAGTCATAGGTGCGGCTGGCATTTTCCATGCCGTCGGTCGTGATGATAAAGAGAGTTTTCTCGGGGCGGTCCTCCTCTCTCGCATACTTATGGACATTTGCGATATGATGGATCGCGCCGCCAAGTGCGTCCAGCAGAGCCGTGCAGCCCCTTACATAGTACTGTCTGTCAGTCATCGGCTCGACCTTGCCCACCGGGACTCTGTCGTAGATCACCTCGGTCTGATCGTCAAAGAGCACAGTGGAGATGTAAGCCTCTCCCTCCTCCTTGCGCTGCTTTTCGATCATGGAATTGAATCCGCCGATCGTGTCGGCCTCAAGGCCGCCCATGGATCCGCTCCTGTCCAGTATGAAAACCACCTCTGTCAATCCTTTACGCATAATGAGTTCCTCCTTTTTTGTCCTCCCGGACTTTTCTGTGCTCCGCGGTTTTGATCTGTTTCCGCGGGCTTTTTTCTGATCACGGCCTCATTATACGATATTGATTTTAAAAAAAGGTCGCTTCGCAAGCGACCTCAAAAAAAGTAAAAAAATGTATTCCCCGTTCTGCACGCGGCGGATGATCACGCATTCCATCCGAACCGGGTCAGATCCACTTTGCCGTTCTTTACCTCGATACCCTCGGCTTCGAGCAGCTTCGCCTGCGCTCCGGGCCCGCCAAATGCAAACTCTCCGGCAAGCTCGCCTTTTGCGTTTACCACACGGAAGCACGGTATACTGTCCGGATCGGGATTCCTGTGGAGCGCATTGCCTACAGCCCTGGCCATATTCCTGTCGCCGGCTGCTTCCGCTACCTGCGCGTACGTCGCGACACATCCGCGGGGGATCCTCCGCACTGCCTCGTATATGCGCTTCGCCGGGCAGTCCGCTATCAGATCGTAGCTTTCAGCGATCATTATCTTAATATCTCTGTCGGGTATGCTGCCGTCCAGAATGATCGTATTCCAGTGATCCTTGTTCTGATGATAGCCCGGGATCACCGACCTGTACATATCCCGCCAGAAATAAGCCTTGAACGGGTCCACCTTGACATTCAGATTTACAAGGCCGCCGCGCTCATACGTCCACAGAAAAGCTTTGTTGTTCAGTTTGTACCGGACCAGCTGCCAGTTTGTATCCGAAAACGGAGCGTCCTGATATGTGTCCGGAAAAGAAAGCCCGTATTTTAATGCCTGTTCTCTTGTTTTCATTGATAACCAATCACCGCGAGTTATGAAATGATACACGGCAGGCCGTGTTCCTCCAGCTGGATATCGAGCTCGATCATATCGTAGATCTCATTCTCGATAAAATACGAAAAGATGATATCCGTTTTGTCGCACGGGGACAGGGCGTATCCGGCCCTTGCCAGCAGGTCCCTAGATTCATCCAGGTTCAGCTTTGCACCCACGCAAAGACAGAGGGCGGTCAGCTTCTGGGGATGATAATCCGCGTCGTTCTTTATCTTGGAAAAGACCTTTTTATCGACGATGGCTCTCTTGTAAACGTCGGCGTTTTCGAGGTTCTTTTCCCGGATCAGGTACATCAGATACTGTGAAAAGGTGTCGGATAAATGCTTTATCCGCTCCTCAAGGCGGCTCTCGTGTTCCTCCTCGCTGCCGAAAAACGACAGCTCATCCCCGTACATATCGGGCTCCGCAGCCGACGACGAGAGCACCGTCGCTGACCCGTCGCAGAAATCAGACGGTTCATTAAAGGCGGCCTCTCTTGCGTGCAGACTCCTTTTTGCAGCCCGCCCCAACGGGGAAGCCGCGGCTGCCTGCGGGCGGGAGCCCGGAAGCGCAGCTCCGTATTCGGCCCTGTATCTTTCCTCGACGTAGTTCTGGCCGATATACTCCTCGAGCTCCGGATATATCCTCTTCCCCAGAGCATTCGATCTGTCATCAAAAACGACCAGATAGATATCCATCTCGTTGTTCAGAAGAAATGCGTTGATCTCATCGACCGCGATACGCATCCCCTCCTCTTTGGGGTAGCCGAAGCTGCCGGCAGCGATCAGCGGAAACGAAATAGAACGCACCGAATTGTCCTTTGCAAGCTGCAGGCTCTTTCTGTAACAGGAGCGGAGCTTTTCTTCCTCCCCGTTGCCGCCGCCCGTATAAAGCGGGCTCACCGCATGGATGATATACTTCGCCCGGAGCCCGAAGCCCGGAGTGATAAAAGCGTCGCCTTCAGGCACAGATCCGATCTTCTCTTTTCTGTATGCCAGAAGCTCGTCATATCCTGCCGCTTCATAGACAGCTCTGTCGCAGCCGCTGCCTACCGCGGCCTGACTGTTCGCCGTATTGACGATCGCTTCCGTATTCATTTTTGTGATATCATTTCTGACGATCCTAAACGGCATAGATCCACCTCCCCGGTTTATTATTTATTCAGTTCGAGATCATTTTTCTTAATGCAGTTTTTCATAGCTTCGCTGGATTCCTCATCCCAGAC
>CAMOQY010000083.1 GCA_946623295.1 uncultured Lachnospiraceae bacterium
TGACTACGGGGATGACGAGCTGAGATGTATTTTGTTTCACGAGATCATGCATATCAAGCGCAGGCATATAATTCTCAAGCGTATCTGCTGCGCCGCAGCCGCGATACACTGGATAAATCCGTATATTTCGGGCAGAATACTCAGTATGGCCGGAGAGTGGACGGAGGCGCAGTGCGATCTTCTGGTGTGCGGAAAGTATATAGAGAGAGGGCTCTACTACAGGACCCTTGCGGAGCACGTGGGACGTAACGGGATCGAGAATAATGCTACCGCGCTGTGCATGGATCATAATGAATTGATAGAGAGGATGTCCAGAATGGAAAAAAGCAAGGCAAGAAAAAGATACGGAAGGACTGCGCTGGTGCTCCTGACCTCGCTGTTTGTTTTAGGGGAGAGCGTTACTGCCGCCGCCGCAGGCTTTGGAATAGCCGAGGCTCACGAGTTTATCTATGATGCCACAAAAGTGGAGATAGAAGAGCGTCTGGATCCCGACGACTACGTCGAATACGTTGATACGGTCGATATCGACAGCGTCGGTATTGAGAGCGAGGTGACCCCTGCCCGCGGGTCGCTCACGTATTTCAGCTGGACCATGACGCCGAACATAACGAGGAAATCACCGGCTTTTTACAAGAGCAGCGGCGATACGATAGTGATCGCAGCGACGACCGATAATTCCTCCGTGACTATAGCCGCGGGCATCGTGGAGCCTGACAATACGTCGAGATACGTGAATATCACGGGCAGCGGCATGCATACATTCACGCTGACAAAGACCGGTAACTACAGATTTTATATCAGAAACAGCAATTCCGTAACAGTCGAGGCCGACGGATATTATAAATAAGCGTTTTTTGCCTGCCTGAAGGGCCGCGGGTCCTTCAGGCTTTTTTTATTTGGCTGCTGCTTTGCAAGATGGGAACCCTCGGGATCTATTTGCCAATGAATGCGTTTTCCAGCGCGATGGCGAGCACCTTTTCATAATCGGCAGGTGTTCGGCCTGAGGCAAGGATCTGTTCAAAAGAAAGCCTGCCGATATTTGTTGAGTAAACAGCGCTGATACCGAGCTGCGGCATGGCATACACGGGAAGTCCGCCGGCATACGTAAAGGGAAGCTCCTGAAGCACTCCCGAGGATATCAGATCGTTTCCAACGCTGCCGACAATGGCGATCACCGGAATATTCCTTTTGAGTGTGCGCGAGGTTATGCCGCTGATGACCTTGCCGTTAAGGCTTTGCGAGTCCATTCGGCCCTCGCCCGTGATCACAAGATCCGCTCCGCTTATGGCGCCGTCAAAGCCGGTGGCGTCCAGTACCGCGTCTATGCCGGATCTGAGCTGTGAATCAAGGAAAGCGAGGCATCCCCCTCCCATTCCGCCTGCGGCGCCGGAACCCGGAATGGACGATACCGACATGCCGAGATCGCGTTCGATAAGTCCGGCGAGATGCCGCAGCCCGTCGTCGAGCCTGACCACCATATCACGGTCTGCGCCTTTTTGGGGAGCGAAGATATACGCGGCCCCGTCTTCTCCAAACATCGGATTGGATACATCGCACATTACGGTGATCTCAGTGCCGGAGAGCAGCTCGCGCGTTTTGCTGTTGTTTATAAGAGTGATATCGCGCATCGAAGCGCCGGTCGGGATAAAGCTTTTGCCGTCAATGCCGGTAAAGACGGCGCCAAGGGCCGCCGCCATGCCGCACCCGCCGTCGCAGGTAGCGCTTCCGCCAAGCCCGAGGAGTATGTGCTTTGCGCCTCGGCTGAGTGCATCCGCAATGAGCTGTCCGACTCCGTAGGTAGTCGTGAGCTCGGGATTTCTGCGCCCCTCAACTGATGGAAGTCCGGCAGCCGCGGCCATCTCGATAAAGGCTGTATTGCCGGAAATGGCGTATTGGGCGGGTACATCGGGCTCGTCAGAGAGGGCTCCTCCCTTTACTCCGTATGCGCCGCGCACCGGGCAGGTGATCCTTGCGGCGCCGAGCGCCGCGACAAATGCGTCCACTGTCCCTTCGCCGCCGTCCGCAACGGGGATACAGACTGTTTCGCATCCCGGGATGACCCTGGTTGAGGTACGCTTTGCTATTTCACATATCTGCAGGCTGTCCAGTGTTCCTTTAAAAGAATCTGAAACAATGACTATTTTTCTCATGGCTGTGACCCTGGCGTCTTATCGCCTTTTCCTGTGTTGATCGCTCTATTTATACCACACCGGCGTCCGTGCCGCAATGCTATGCGGAAACTATCAAAACTGTCCCCGGAAACGGTAAACAAAAATTTCCCCGAAATGCTAAATATGTATTGACAAACGAGACGGCGGTAACTATAATACAACCCGGTTAGCAAAGACTAACTGCATTTTAACTGCATTTGCCCAAGGGCCGATGCGGGAAAGGACAGATATGTTGCCTCTTTGTTTTTCAAATGCAGGAGAAGAAGTTATCGTCAGAAAGATAGGCGGGTCACCTGAGGTCAAAAAGCATCTTGAGGATCTCGGTTTTACGGTCGGAGAAACTATTACCGTAGTCAACTCACTCGGGAATAATGTGATAGTCAAGGTCAAAGAGTCGAGAGTAGCCATCAGTGACGAGCTTGCGAAAAAAATTATGGTCTGACGGTCCGGACTCTTAAAATGGACCGGTAATTCAAGGCTGCAAGGAGGATATAGATGAAAACACTCAGAGATGCTGCTGTGGGCGAGACGGTAAAGGTCGTCAGGCTTCACGGAGAGGGTGCGGTAAAACGCCGCATAATGGATATGGGCATCACAAAGGGCACCGAGGTATATGTCCGCAAGGTCGCTCCGCTCGGGGATCCGGTAGAGCTCAAGGTCCGCGGATACGAACTTTCGCTGCGCAAGGCTGATGCGGAAATGGTTGAGGTCGAGTAAGGAGCAGGTCTCTTTATTTTTGACCCCAAGTTAGCAAATGCTAATTAAGTGCCGCGTATCACGGCGCGGATAATACAGATTCAGGAAAGGAAAGGGAAAATGGATATTCGTATAGCTCTCGCGGGTAATCCGAACAGCGGAAAGACGACGCTTTTTAACGCCCTTACGGGCTCGAATCAGTTTGTCGGAAACTGGCCCGGAGTTACCGTAGAGAAAAAAGAAGGAAAACTGAAAAAACATGACGGTGTGATCATTACCGATCTTCCCGGCATCTATTCGCTTTCTCCGTACACTCTGGAGGAGGTAGTGGCCAGAAATTATCTGATTGGAGAGCGCCCTGACGCCATCCTCAATATAATCGACGGCACGAATCTGGAGAGAAATCTCTACCTGACTACGCAGCTCACGGAGCTCGGGATCCCGGTGGTCGCGGCTATCAACATGATGGATATCGTGGAGAAAAACGGCGACAAGATAGACATCGCCCAGCTTTCTCGTCAGCTCGGCTGCAAGGTGGTTCCGATATCCGCTCTGAAGGGCACGGGCGTTATGGAGGCCGCGGAGGCTGCTCTTGAGGCTGCCGGCAGCGGCAAGTCGGTGCCCAGACATACTTTTTCAGGCCCGGTCGAGCATGCGATCGCCCATATTGAGGAGGCACTTGTCCATGATATGCCTGCGGAGCAGCAGCGCTGGTACGCCATAAAGGTTTTCGAACGCGACGACAAGGTCATGGAGCAGCTTAAAGCTGATTCCGGCAAGCTCGCGCATGTGGAGGAGGATATCAAGGCCGCGGAAAGCGAAATGGACGATGACGCGGAGAGCATCATTACAAATGAGCGTTATATTTACATCGCCGACGTCATAAAGTCCTGCTACAAGAAAAAGAGTACTGCAAAGCTTTCCACCTCCGACAAGATCGATAAGGTGGTCACCAACCGCTGGCTCGGACTTCCCATTTTCGCGGCTGTCATGTTCCTGGTGTATTACATCTCCATGGTCACCGTGGGAACGGCCGCCACTGACTGGGCAAACGACGGACTCTTCGGCGACGGCTTCCATCTTTTCGGCATAGGCGGTTCCGAGTATGAGGAAGTCTCCGGCGAATACGGCGACGCCGTGAACGCCGTAAATGCGTTCTATGAGCTGGATACGGAGAGCGATGATTTTGACGCGGACGCGGCGCTTGCCGAGATGAAGGCCGTTGCTGCCGAAGCCGAGACTTCTACGGTTGACGTAGAAGACGAGGAGACTCTTGAAACTATTACCTATACGGTTTATTACGACGAAGTCCCTGAGATGTCCGACGAGGAGATGGAAGAAAAAGGCGTCCTCGGAACATCCTATCAGGATGGCGTTGCCTACTTTGAGGAGAACGGCTTTGACGAGCCCGATCCCGCAAATTACGGAGTATGGGTACCCGGAATACCGGTGCTTGTAGGCGGACTTCTGGAAAATTCCCCCGAGTGGCTTTCCGGTCTGATCCTCGACGGTATCGTGGCCGGTGTCGGCGCTGTCCTGGGCTTCGTACCCCAGATGCTCGTGCTCTTCCTGCTGCTTGCCTTCCTTGAGGCCTGCGGCTACATGGCCCGTATCGCTTTTGTTCTGGACCGTATCTTCCGTAAGTTCGGTCTGTCCGGCAAGTCCTTTATCCCGATGCTTATCGGCACGGGCTGCGGAGTTCCCGGCATCATGGCGAGCCGCACGATCGAAAATGAGCGCGACCGCCGCATGACGATCATGACTACGACCTTTATCCCCTGCGGAGCGAAGGTTCCCTTTATCTCGATGATCGCCGGCGCTATCTTCGGCGGATCCGCGTGGGTCGCCACGAGCGCTTACTTTGTCGGAATGGCGGCAATCATCGTCTCCGGTATCATGCTCAAGAAGACAAAGATGTTTGCCGGCGAGCCTGCTCCTTTCGTTATGGAGCTTCCCGCGTATCATCTGCCCACAATAGGCAACGTACTCCGTTCCATGTGGGAGCGCGGCTGGTCCTTTATAAAGAAGGCCGGAACCATAATCCTGCTTTCCACGATAGTGGTCTGGTTCACTTCCTACTTCGGATTTACCGACGATGGCTTCAGGATGCTTACCGAGGATGAGCTCGAGCTTTCCATCCTTGCCAGGATAGGAAACGCAGTAGCCTGGATCTTTGCACCGCTTGGCTGGGGCAACTGGCAGGCGACCGTCGCTTCTGTTACCGGACTTTTGGCAAAGGAAAATATCGTCGGTACCATGGGAATACTGTACGGCGGCGGAGATGCGACTGTATGGCAGACCCTGAGCAGCGCCTTTACGGGAATTACCGGATATTCCTTCCTGGTATTCAACCTGCTGTGCGCGCCTTGCTTTCCAGCCATCGGCGCTATAAAGAGAGAGATGAACAGCGCGAAATGGACCTGGTTCGCGATCGGATATCAGTGCGGCTTTGCCTATGTCATCGCCCTGATGATCAACCAGTTCGGCGGACTTTTCACAGGCAGCGTAAACGTCATCGGCCTGCTCTTTGCAATCGCCTTCCTGGTACTCATGATCTATATGCTCTTCTTTAAGAAGCATTATGAGGCCACGAGGCTGACGAAAGAAGTTAAGATAAAATAATATCTGGAATGCTCTGCCTGCGGCCTGAGCGGACGCAGGCGGAGAGACGAGGAGCTTTGCATGTTTGCCTGGATAGCTGAAAATTATATTACTGTCATAGTGATCCTGGTGCTTGCTGCTGTGGTCGCTGCCGCGGCGGTGTCGATAGTCAGAGATCGTAAAAAAGGCAGATCCTCATGCGGCTGCGGTTGTTCAAACTGCCCGATGAGTGGCTCATGCCACAAGGCAAAGAAGTAGGCTCGCGGGAGGGTATGCCGCCCGGCCTGTAAAAAGGCTGCGGGAGGAGATCTTTAGTATTAATCTTATGTGTGCAGACGAGGACCGGCGCAGGCCGGTCCTTCGTTTATCCTGCCGTTTCGCGCACGCCGGAAAGCAGCTGCACGTACTTCCCGGAAGATGATTTTCCGCTATGCAAAAGCACCTGTAAATGGTATTATAATAGCTGATCCAAGAATACCTCTCACAGGAGAATTATCATGGAAGAAAGATACAGTCAGCAGACACAGGCCTACAAATGTCCTGCCTGCAGCTCCGCGCTGAGATTCATGCCCGCCGGCAATCTTCACTGCGACAGCTGCGGCAACGACTACGAGGTCGATGCCATTAAGGCGCTTTATGAATTTGACGATGAAGGCGGCTTTGACTGGGGCGATTACAAAAAGGACCGCGCAGGAGCGCAGGAGCGTCTTAACGAATCTGTAGTGTACGTATGCCGCTCATGCGGAGCGGCTATCGAGACGGACCGTACTACCGTCGCTACCCGCTGCCCCTACTGCGACAACGAAGTCGTCATCAGCGACAGACTGACGGGCGGCCTTAAACCGGATGGGATCATCCCCTTCAGGTACGAGTCAAAGGACCTTCCGAATCTCATCAGGGAACGATTCAAGGGCAAAAAGCTTCTGCCCGGCAATTTTATCAACGAACACAAGATGAGCCAGATCCTGGGCGTCTATATCCCCTTCTGGCTGTTTTACGTGGGGCTTGACGGACAGATGTCCCTTGAGGGAACCCAGACACGCGCCTGGGCGGACTCAAAATACAATTATGTCGAGACCAGCCATTATCTCGTT
>CAMOQY010000084.1 GCA_946623295.1 uncultured Lachnospiraceae bacterium
GGGAAATGTCTCGCATAGGCAAGTCTGGAATCCAGAGCCCAGAAAACCTTGACTATACGCATCGTCGCCTGGGCAACGGGCTCGGAAATATCACCGCCGGGCGGCGATACAGCTCCGATAGCCGTAACGGAGCCTCTCTTTGATCCGCTTCCGAGGCATTCCACGCTGCCCGCTCTCTCGTAGAACTGGGCCAGGCGCGATGCCAGATACGCGGGGTAGCCTTCCTCGCCGGGCATCTCTTCAAGGCGTCCGGACATCTCGCGCAGAGCCTCGGCCCAGCGTGAGGTGGAGTCGGCCAGAACAGCCACGTCATATCCCATATCGCGGAAATACTCAGCTATCGTGATACCGGTGTATATCGACGCCTCGCGGGCAGCCACCGGCATGTCGGAGGTATTGGCGATAAGTACTGTCCTCTTCATCAAAGGCTCGCCGTTGCGCGGGTCATTAAGCTCCGGAAATTCCATAAGAACGTCCGTCATCTCGTTGCCGCGCTCACCGCAGCCGATGTATACCACTATATCCACATCAGACCATTTCGCAAGCTGGTGCTGGACCACGGTCTTGCCCGAGCCAAAGGGGCCGGGAACCGCGGCAGTGCCGCCCTTGGCGATGGGGAACATGGTATCTATGATCCTCTGACCGGAGTTCATGGGGCGGTCGGGGACATATTTATGCTTGTAAGGACGGGCGATACGTACCGGCCAGCGCTGTATCATGGTCAGCTCGTGATCTTTGCCCTTTTCGTCCCTGACTACCGCGATCACTTCCGTCACGGTATGCGAGCCTCCGCGGACCTCGATCACTTCCCCGGATATCCCGTAGGGGACCATGATCCTGTGGCTGATGGCGGAAGTCTCCTGGACCGTGCCAAGCACATCGCCCGCGGAGACCATATCGCCGGCGGAAGCGACAGGTACGAAGTCCCACTGCTTCTCGCGGTCCAGAGCGGGCACGTCGATGCCTCTCGTTATGGAATCGCCGGCCACACGTCTCATCTCCGGCAGAGGTCTCTGGATGCCGTCGTAAATATTGTTCAGCATGCCTGGGCCAAGTTCGACCGACATCGGCATTCCGGTAGTGACAACCTCGGCACCCGGACCAAGGCCGGAGGTCTCCTCATAGACCTGGATGGATGCGCTGTCGCCGGTCATGTTAAGTATCTCGCCTATCAGCCTCTTCTCGCCCACGCGCACCACGTCCGATACGTTCGCGTCGGCAAGTCCCTTTGCCACTACCAGAGGACCGGATACCTTTGTAATTATTCCGCTCATAAATCTATCCTTCCTAATCAGTATTCTCGACCAAAGCTCTGTCCGCTCCGCGGCGGTCAGTCGCCCAGCATATTCGTTCCCACGGCACGCTCGACAGCCTCGTTCAAGGCCTGGAGCCCCCTGCCGGAAGAGCCTTCCCTGCCCGGTATCAGAATGATCGCGGGCGTAGGAAGATCCTTGTATCTATCCATCTCCGATGCGAGCGCATCGGCAAGATTCTCCTCCACGTATATTATGGCGTAATCTCCCGATTCTCTCGTCATATATTTCAGCGCGGCCAGAGCCTGCTCGCCGTTGTCGACGGGGAAAGCCTCTATCCCGAGAGCCTTAAAGCCCATCACAGTCTCGTTGCCGCCTATAACACCTATCTTAAGCATAGAGATCACGCAGCCTTTCCTTTATCACATCTCCGGAGACGCCCGCAAGAGTGCAGGTAAGTATCATCCTGACCGCGGTTACCTCGTTTTCCATCGCGGCCAGATACGCCACTACGACCTCCGGTCCGCTGCTGATCAGCGAAGCGCTCTTAAGGTAAGCCACCTTGGCATTGTCCACAGCCATTTCAAGCGCCGTAATACTCTCTCCTTCTGTATTAAGGACCTCTCCCGCCGCATCGCGCAGCGGCCCGCCGGCTGCAAAAAGCTCCGCGACCGACGCAGCTCCGTCCGCCGCGATTATCGCGCCTTTTGACACGCTTCCGCCGTCGGTGATGACCTCATCGAGAAAGCTGTCGTCCTTGCCGAGTCTGTCCGCGCGCACGGCGCTGATAAGGTTCGCACCGTCTATAAGAAGCTGTACATAGCCGGTCACCCACGGGCAGTCAAGCCTGCCTGCCAGTTCCAGCGCTTCGGTATAATAAGCGCGGTCCAGCACGAAATCGGCGGCCTGCGGATTGCCTGTTCTGGCAAGGATCTCCCTTGCCTGAGTGATCGCATGCGCAAGCGGACGCGGCAGCATGACAAGCTGTCCGTCCCTGTAGTACCCGGAGATACGCTCCGCGCTCAGTCTTCCCGCTCCCGAGAGCAGCCTGTCGGGAGTCTCGCCCATAGCCTCACTCTTTATCAGGACCTTGGCGTTGTGATAATCGTATTTGAGCCGGAAGAGATCTACCGTCTCGCTGTCCGGACAGAGCGAAGCAGCCTCGTTGATCCTTTTCTCCTTGAAGAGCGCGAGAATATGATTGATCTCCGGGGTAGTCTTCCCCGACATATCCTCATACCCGCAGTCGGTCAGAAGCTTTGCGGCTTCGTCAAAGGAGGCGGCGTCCACCATGCGCAAAGCCTTCTCCCGGCTCAGCATCGAAGCCTCGCGGGATCTGATCATGGCAGACAGGCAGATGTATTTTTCTCTGTTTACTGACAAATTCGTCTCCTCCGATTTTTTATCCGAACAGGATCCTGGCAACCTCAGGCGAAAGCTCTCTGCGGGCAAGCTCCATGAGCAGCTCCAGAGTAGCGTTGACCTCTATGTTGCCTCTCTTGAGTATTAATCCGCCGGCAAAATCACGGCTGTTTTCAGAAAGCGTCAGATGCGTGCCCATCTCCGAGTTGACCGAAGCAACGACCCTCTCGCCCAGCAGCTCACGGTCGTGGCTGTTGAGGATGACTTCCTCATCCCCCGACACTACAGCTCCCTTTGCGAGCTTTACGAGGAAATCCCCGTATTCTCCCTCTGGCAGCTGTGGTATCGCTTTGAGCGCACGGTCAAAGGCCTCACCGACCTGCTTCTGCTTCATGGCGAGGGCGGCTTTCTTTGCCTCCATCTCGTTCATGCGGTGAGCGCCGTCAAGCCTCTGCTCGCCCTCCGCGGCAAGCGCTCTGTGCGCCTCCTCGTAGGCGGCAGCGGCCTTTGCCTCGTATTCGGCTTTTATCTTTGCGCACTGCCCGGCGGCAGCCTCTATAATAGCGTCAGCCTGAGCCTTTGCGTCGGCCTGAATATGTGCAATTATCTTTTCAGTGCCTCTCATTACTTGTCCCTTTCGCTTACAGACTGATGGAGTTGAGCATCAGGAAGGAAGCCAGCAGGCAGAGGATCGCGTAGAACTCTACAACGATACACATGATCATACCCTTTGACCAGTGATCGGGCTTCTTTGCAAGGATGTTGATGGAAGAAGCCGCAACCTTGCCCTGGGCAATGGCTGAGATCAGACCGCCGATACCGATGGGAAGGCAGGCGGCAAAGATCTGGAATCCGGCTTCGGTGGAGACCTCGGCTCCCGCTACCTTAAGGTATGTCAGGAAGAAAATAACGAAGCCGTAAAGACCCTGCGTACCGGGAATGACCTGAAGGATCATGATCTTGCCGAACTTTCCGGGATCTTCGGTAACGAGTCCCGCGCCCGCTTCACCTGCAAGTCCGGTACCTTTGCCAGAGCCTGCGCAGGCCAGCGCCGCCGCTATGGCCGCACCCACGAGGGCAATTCCTTTTCCTCCGAGAGAAGTGATAAAATCCATGACAAATTCCTCCTAAGAATGTTTAACTGTATCAAAAACTGCCTTGGCAGCCGTAAACCTTTTAAGTCCTGTCCGTACCCGCCGTCATCTTCTGACGTTGTTGTACTTTCCGCTGATCTCGAGCGGGGTAAAGGGCTTGCCTCCGTCCGCGTAGAACTTTCCGAAGAACTCCAGACACTGGAGCCTGAGGTCGTGCACATAGCAGCCCAGAATGTTCAGGCCGAAGTTCATCGCGTGGCCCAGCAGGAAGATCACGATAAAGACGAGGATCGTAAGCGGATTGACGCCGCCTGACTGCATCGGCATGATCGCGACCGAGTTGAATACCTGCCCTACTACGCCGCCGGCGAGCATCAGCGCCATAATACGCGCGTAGGAAAGCACATCTCCCAGCCAGCCGGTAGCCGTATTGTATATGCAGGCGACTGCGGCGGTGACTTTTCCGAAGCCCTTTTTCTCGCGCCCTGCTCCAAGCAGCAGCATAACGACTCCGATTATGAGAACGATCGGAATTCCCGAGATATTTCCAATATCCAGGAACCAGAGGATACCGCCGATGAGGATCACCCAGAGAGAGCCTTCCTCCCAGATAGCCGAGGCCGTCTCGCCGCGTTTGACCTTCTGGACGAAGTTGACCGCCATGCCGGTATTCAGATGGATAACGCCGAGTATGAGCGATCCGTAAAGGACCATCTCGCTGTCCCTGACCGGGCTAAAGAGATAAGGCATCGACCACTGCGTGCCTGTGATCATCGTAACGAACTGCGCCACGACATCACTGAAGAAGCTGCCGGTGAGCGCGCCGCCCACAAAAGTCGCTACGCCGCAGTAAAGCAGCAACTGGCAGAACGAAAGCGAGTTGTTTCTCGGGCGAAGCTTTTTGAGCGCCACTATGGCGGCGGCGATCATGATCAGTCCGTAGCCCATATCCGCCATCATCAGTCCGTAAAATACGATAAAGAAAGGCGCCATTAGGGGATTGGGATCCACAGTGCCGTACAGCGGCAGCGAATACATATTTGTCACCATGTTCAAAGCGTTGGTGAATTTGTTGTTGCGGAGACTTACGGGGACCTCCGGGTACTCTTCTTCTGAAGGGGCTTCGGTCTCCCAGGCGCAGTCATATGAAGCAAGTACCGAGGCAAGCTTTTCTTCATCGGCAGCCGGCAGCCAGCCCTGCATTATAATGCAGCTCTCCGTGGCAGCCATCCTTTCCTCGGCCTCGGCCATGGCGATCCTGGCGCAGAGCCTGTCTGCGGCGAGCCTGAGCTCGTCCCTGCGGGATGAAAGAGATTCGATCTCGCTCTGGAGTGCGGTCTTTTCCTCCGCAATGGCTTCGAGACTGAGGCGGGTACGGCCCAGCGCCTCCGTAGGAGTCCCCTCCATTCCCATGACCGGCGCAAGCGCGAAGCTGAAAGGTTTAAGCGCACTCTGCACCTCGGCAAACACCTCGTTCACGCAGATCATGATAAGGTATTTGAACTCGCGGTCTTCGCTTACTATACATATCTCTGCCTCATCGCTGACTACTGCCAGCGCGGCGTTGAGATCCAGCATCGAGGTCTTCGCGGGAACGGTACCGAGCAGCACGCGGGTGGTCTCGGTATGGTCTATGGACAGATCCATCCCGAGCGACTGCCACGGCTGGAGCGATAGCTGCGCCGAGCGTTCCTTTGACTCATCGGCAGAAAGCTTTCTGAGGCGCTCGTCCCGTCCGATGATGGAATCAGCGAGCTCAAGCGCTTCCTTTACGCCGCTGTCCTGGAGAAAGACCTCGCTGTCCTTCTCGGGCTTCGGAGTAAGCAGACCCTTTTTCTCGGGGACGGCCCGGTCGAGGATCTCTACGGCGCTCAGGAGCCTTGAAAGCTCGCCTCTGCGATCCTGCGCATCAGAAGACATGCGGCGCGTCAGAGCCTGCATGTCGCCTTCCTCCGGAGGAAGCTCCGCAAGCTGGACGCAGCCGAGACGTATCAGATCCCGCAGGAGTCTACGTTTGTCCGTCTTCATCGCCGCCAGGCGTATCTTTTTCATTTCAACGATAGCCATTTAAGCCCTCACTGTTTTTTCCACTATGAAAGCAACGGCGTCATCCATATGTGCCGTTGCCTTTACGCGGAGCGAACTGACGCCGGATTTTGCGCCGCGTTCACCAAGCTCCCGGTCTTCTTTTATCTGTTCGTCGATTTTGGTCATCAGAGTCACCCTGTCGTTGGCCGCCATAGACCTGGCCGTCTCTATCGACGCCTTGCCCTTTTCTTCGGCTTCCGCTACCATCGCGCGCGCCCTGGCCTGAGCATGCGCGATCGTCTCCCTGGCGGCGGCTTCCTCTCTGGTGATGCTCTCTATTGCATTAAAAGACATGGAGATACCTCCCAATTGCGTAGATGATTTATTATACCAAATCAATTACAAACTGACAACAAATCCTGTCATTATTTCCGTCACTCGGAAATCCGTCGTTCAGACAGTTTTCCGGAAAAGTACGGTCATCAAACCGGTGCAAGTCATAGATAAAGACGTTGACACCATGATCGGCAGCCTCGCCTATCTGCATGCGCATCTCGTAAGGATCCGCCGGCCTTGTATCGCCTGCCTGTTACGTCAGCGGCAGGACACCGGCTGATTCTGATCAGCCATTGATCACCGGCTGTATATACCAACCGGTTTCCACTGGCTGTTTTTCGTTTGCACGAGCCGGAACCACGCGTGATATTATATCACAAATGCACGCGCATACATACGCTTTTCTTTATCAAAATCAAATTATCCGAAATGATCCGGTAAGGCATTCAGTACTGTATCTTCCCC
>CAMOQY010000085.1 GCA_946623295.1 uncultured Lachnospiraceae bacterium
GGAAACACAAAGAAAAGAAAGAGACTGGAAAACGAAAGGAAAGAAATGATACAGGCAAGCAACGTAAGCTTAAGATTCGGAAAGAAAGCCCTGTTTGAGGACGTAAACGTCAAGTTCGTCCCCGGCCACTGCTACGGGCTCATCGGCGCCAACGGCGCAGGCAAATCCACCTTTCTGCGCATACTCACCGGAGAGCTGGAGCCTACCAGCGGCGAAGTCATAGTCAGTCCCGGCGAACGCATCTCTTTCCTGAAGCAGGATCACTTCAAGTACGACGAAGAGACCGTTATAGACACGGTCATGCTCGGTAATCCGAGGCTCGTCGAGATCATGAAAGAGAAGGACGCGCTGTACGCGAAGCCTGATTTCTCCGACGAGGACGGCATCAGGGCCAGCGAGCTCGAGACCGAATTTGCCGAGATGAACGGCTGGGAGGCTGAGTCTGACGCCGCCTCGCTCCTCAACGGCCTCGGCGTCGAGACAGAGCATCACTATGAGCTTATGAAGAGCCTGCCCGGCAGCCTCAAGGTCAAGGTCCTTCTGGCTCAGGCGCTTTTCGGAAATCCCGACATCCTGCTTCTCGATGAGCCGACAAACCATCTGGATCTGGCTGCTATCGCGTGGCTTGAGGAATTCCTGATCGGTTTTGAAAATACCGTTATCGTTGTGTCTCATGACAGATACTTCCTTAACAAGGTCTGCACTCAGATCGCCGATATCGACTACGGCAAGATCCAGCTTTACGCCGGAAACTATGATTTCTGGTACGAGTCATCCCAGCTGATGATCCGCCAGATGAAGGAAGAGAACAAGAAAAAAGAGGAGAAGATCAAGGAGCTGCAGGAGTTTATACAGCGCTTCTCCGCAAACGCGTCCAAGTCAAAGCAGGCTACCAGCCGCAAGCGCGCTCTGGAAAAGATCCAGCTCGAGGAGATCAAGCCGTCCAGCCGCAAATATCCGTATATCGATTTCAGACCTGAGCGCAGCATAGGAAACGAGGTCCTCGAGGTCAAGGATCTGACAAAGACCGTCGACGGCAAGCTGGTCCTCGATCACGTGTCCTTTATCCTCGGACGTGAGGACAAGGTCGCTCTGGTCGGCTCGGACGAGCTCGCAAAAACGACGCTTTTCCAGATACTTTCAGGAGAGCTTGAGCCGGATGAAGGCTCCTACAAATGGGGCGTCACCACGAGTCAGGCTTACTTCCCCAAGGACAGCTCGGCCGAGTTCAAGGCAGATTATACTATCACCGACTGGCTGACAGGCTATTCCGCGATCAAGGACGTGACCTACGTACGCGGATTTCTGGGCAGGATGCTCTTTGCGGGAGACGACGGCATGAAGCATCTGCCGGTGCTCTCCGGAGGCGAGAGAGTACGCTGCATGTTCTCAAAGATGATGATCTCCGGCGCGAACGTGCTGATGTTTGACGAGCCCACCAACCACCTCGATATGGAATCCATCACGGCACTCAACAACGGCCTGATCAAATTCCCCGGCGTGATCATCTTTGCGACGCGCGACCATCAGATCGTCCAGACTACGGCCAACCGTATCATGGAGCTGATCGGAGGAAAGCTGATAGACAAGATCACGACCTATGACGAGTATCTTGCAAGCGATGAAATGGCCATGAAGCGTCAGGTCTACGTCGCCCAGAAGGAAGAGGACGACTAAAGGGGCAACCGGAGACGATGAGCAAAAATCATCATTCTGCTCTGTTTACTTCCGTGAAACAAAGCGCGGCAAGTCTTGATTTAATAAGTTTTTACAATTAAACTATACATACAGGAAAGCAACTACCGAAAGGAGCTATTATCATGAGTTTTATCGACACGATCAAGCAGAGAGCGGCGCAGGAGAAAAAGACCATCATCCTGCCGGAGTCCATGGACGCGCGTACCTATGAGGCGGCCGTGACCATCATGAAAGAGGGCTTTGCAAACCTCATCATGATCGGAACCGAGGAGGATTTCGCCAAATTCCCCCAGTATGATCTGACCGGCATCACAAAGGTCGATCCCACCACCGATCCCCGTACTCAGGGCTATATTGACAAGCTTGTGGAGCTTCGCTCCAAAAAGGGCATGACCCCCGAGCAGGCGCGCGAGATCCTGCTTACCGATTACACCTATTACGGCGTCATGATGATAAAGATGGGCGACGCGGACGGTCTCGTATCCGGTGCCTGCCACTCCACAGCCAATACTCTTCGTCCCTGCCTCCAGGTCCTCAAGACCAAGCCCGGCACGAAGCTGGTTTCCTCATTCTTCATCATGGTCGTTCCGGACTGCGAATACGGCGAGAACGGCACGTTTGTATTCTCTGACTGCGGTCTGTGCCAGGATCCCACCTCTGACGAGCTGGCTTCCATCGCATACTCCAGCGCCGAGTCGTTCAAGGCTCTGGTCAGCCCCGACGCGAGGGTCGCTTTCCTCAGCCATTCCACAAAGGGCAGCGCCAAGCACGCTCTCGTTGACAAAGTCACCGCTGCCGTGGCGGCTGCTCACGAGCAGTTCCCCGATCTGAACTGCGACGGCGAGCTCCAGCTCGATGCCGCTATCGTTCCTTCGGTCGGAGCGTCCAAGGCTCCCGGAAGCCCCGTTGCCGGCAAGGCCAACGTCCTGATCTTCCCTAATCTCGATGCCGGAAACATCGGTTACAAGCTCGTCCAGCGTCTCGGCAAGGCAGAAGCCTACGGCCCCATGACCCAGGGCATCGCCGCTCCGGTCAATGACCTTTCCCGCGGCTGCTCGGCTGACGATATCGTGGGCGTTACCGCCATTACGGCAGTACAGTGCCAGATGCAGTAAGCCGCGGCGCAAAGCTCAGGCACGTTTTGACATACAGAGTTTTCAAGTACTATTTACCCAAGGAGGAAAAACATGGCAAAGTACAAATGCAAAGTCTGCGGAGAAATTTTTGAAGTAGCTGACGGCGTAACTCCCGTCTGCCCTGTCTGCGGAGTCGACGGCGATTCTCTCGAGAAGATCGAGGAGACTGCCGGCGCGAACCCCTATGCGGGCACTCAGACGGAAAAGAATCTGCAGGCTGCTTTCGCAGGTGAGTCGCAGGCCCGCAACAAGTATACCTATTTCGCATCCGTGGCTAAAAAAGAGGGATACGAGCAGATAGCAGCCCTCTTCCTCAAGACCGCCGACAACGAGAAGGAGCATGCAAAGCTCTGGTTCAAGGAGCTGAAGGGTATCGGTGACACCGCCGCAAATCTTAAGGCTGCTGCCGAGGGCGAGAACTTCGAGTGGACCGATATGTATGAGGAATTTGCTGCTACAGCGGAAAAAGAGGGCTTCCCCGAGCTCGCCGAGAAATTCCGCGGCGTGGCCGCCATCGAAAAGCATCATGAGGAGCGCTACCGCGCACTTCTTGCAAATGTTGAGATGCAGCAGGTCTTCGCAAAGAGCGAGGTAAAGGTTTGGGAGTGCCGCAACTGCGGTCATATCGTAGTCGGAACTCAGGCTCCCGAGGTCTGCCCCGTGTGCAATCATCCCCAGAGCTATTTTGAGGTCAACGCGGAGAATTATTGATCCGGATATTACATTTGAATGTCCCAATGAAAGAGGCGGCCGTATGGCCGCTTCTTTTAGTACCCGGTAAAGCTTTTCACCTCTTTTCAAACTACCCCGGACAATATATAATACAGGAGTCAGGGTTTTGTCGTCAGAGGTATTGCAATGGAAGAAAAACCTGAAAAAAAGATAATCCGCGAAACAGTTAAGGACAGGATGACTGCGAGGCATGTGCTTAAGCGCCTTGCGCTTACCTGCTGCCTTGCGCTTGTCTTTGGTGTGGTGGCCTCGCTCACCTTTGTCCTGACCAGGCCCTGGTGGGAAAAGGAAGAGCCGACGCAGCCCACAGATCCCATAGTCATATTTGATGACAGCACTGCCGCGGAAACGCCCGAGCCCTCAAGCGAAGCTGTTTCCGAGCCGGACGAGCCATCAGAGCCCGGTTCAGAGATCAGCGGGATCTGGTCGGAGATCAAGCCGAGCGTGCAGGCAGCCGTAAACGACGGACTGCAGCAGATCACGGAAAAGGACGCCTATTACGGCGCCCGCAGGCTTGTTGTCCAGAAGGTCTCATCGAGCATAGTAAATATAACCGTCAGAAGCGAAGAACAGAGCTGGCTCAATCAGTCCGTCAGCTCGAGCGGCGAGTATTTCGGTGTGATCATAGCCGTTGCAGGTGACGAAGTCCTGCTGCTTGCCCCGTCCGACGTGACGACGGAGAGCGGCAGCGTTTACGCCTCCTTCGGCAGCGCTCAGCTGGCAGCGGAAGTGCGCGGAGCCGACAGGGAATACGGCATAGCGATCCTTTCCGTCAGGCTTTCCGATATACCCGAGTCGTTTGGCGAGCCTGTTCCCGTAGAATTTGGCGTTTCGTCGTATACTCAGCAGGGTTTCCCGGTCATTGCGCTTGGAGCGCCTGCAGTCAGGCCCGGCAGCTCGGCTTACGGTCTCGTGACGTACATCGATCCAAACGTTTCGGCATCCGATTACAATATCAGGATCATTCAGACAGATATAACAGCCCCCGACGGCAGCAGAGGCTTCCTTGTTAATTCTGCGGGCGAGATGATAGGCTGGCTCACGACGGGTTTTTCCGAATATACGGTAGAAGGCTGCGCGGCTGCGGTCAGTATTGCTGATCTGAAATATTCCATAGAGACGATATCAAACGGCGGGATCCCCGCAAAACTCGGTATTACGGGACAGACAGTCACACAGGCTGTCGCAGGATCGGAAGGTCTGCCTGTAGGGGTATATGTTACCGGGCGCGAGCCTGCGGCTGCCGCCGATATGGCGGGAGTCCTGAGCGGGGACGTCATAACGGCTGTTGACGGCGAAGAGATAGTTACCTATTCGGCGCTTGGCAAGCTGATAAACTCGCATCAGCCCGGCGATCAGATCGCGCTGACTGTAATGCGCAGCAACCGCGGAGAGTGGCAGAAGCTCATCCTCGAGGCTGTCCTCGGGAGCAGATAAAAAATGAGATGGGAATGGTAAATGGATAAAGGACAGATCGCAGAGATCACAATCGAAGATATGACTGAAGACGGAGCGGGTATCGGAAAGTACGAAGGTTACCCGCTCTTCGTTAAAGATACGGTGCCGGGAGACAGGGTACGCGCGGTCGTAATAAAGGACAAGGGAAACTACGGATTCGGGAAAGCCCTGGAGATCCTTGAGGAATCCCCTGACCGTGTCAGTCCCCTTTGCCCCATCTCGGGGCCGTGCGGCGGCTGCCAGCTGCAGGCGCTTTCTTATGAAGCACAGCTGCGCTTTAAGCAGAATCGCGTAATATCCTCGCTGACCAGGATCGGAGGACAGAGCGCGGACAAGGTCCTCCCGATCATCGGGATGGACGAACCGCTCAGATACCGAAACAAGGCGGAATATCCGGTGCGTATGAGCCGCGACGGCAGGATAGTCATGGGCTTTTACGCGGGCCGCACCCACAGTGTGATCGAATGCGGCGACTGCGCCATCGGTCAGCCCGGCGACGCGCGCATCCTGACGCTG
Organism: uncultured Lachnospiraceae bacterium; assembly: GCA_946623295.1. GTDB lineage: Bacteria > Bacillota > Clostridia > Lachnospirales > Lachnospiraceae > UBA3774. Next base: position 5,541 of record CAMOQY010000085.1, read on the forward strand.
ATAAAGGAGTGGATGGAAGAATCAGGGATCGCGCCATATGATGAAGAAAGCGGCCGCGGCCTGATCCGCCACGTGATGATCAGGACCTCGCATGCGCGGAAAGAGCAGATGGTCTGTCTTGTCATCAACGATAAAAAGCTCCCGCATCAGAAAGCTCTGGCCGCAAAGCTGGATTTTGTCACTTCTCTTTCATACAGCGTAAATACAGAAAAGAACAATGTGATCATGGGCCGCGAGGTCCGTCTGATCAGCGGCATACCGTATATAGAGGATGAGATCGGGGGAATAATCTACAGTATTTCGCCTCAGTCGTTTTATCAGGTAAACCCCGTTCAGACTGAAAAACTCTACCGCACGGCTCTGGATATGGCTCAGCTCTCCGGCGGAGAAACAGTCTGGGATCTGTACTGCGGGATCGGTACGATATCGCTCTTTTTGGCGCAGAAGGCGCGCAAAGTCTACGGCGTGGAGATCATACCCGCCGCCGTAAAAAATGCGCGCGAAAATGCGGAGTTAAACGGGATCCCGAACGCGGAGTTTTTTGTTGGAAAAGCCGAAGAGGTGCTGCCGGCGCATTACGCCGCGACGGGGGAGAGGGCGGACGTCATAGTCGTTGATCCGCCTCGTAAGGGGTGCGATGAAACTCTGCTTGGGACGATCATAGATATGGCTCCGGAGCGGGTGGTCTACGTCTCATGCAACCCGGCAACGCTCGCGCGAGATGTCCGTATACTCTGTGAGGGCGGGTATGAGCTGGTCAAAGTACAGCCTGTAGACATGTTCCCTCAGACGGTGCATGTGGAAAGCTGCGTGCTTTTAGAGCGGGTGAGCAACCGAAAAACGGACTCATATGCTACAGCGTAACGGCTTTTCAAGAGAGGTTGCTACATACATTACTGATACGTGTTCCTCATTGTGTACTGCGGAACGAAGTTGAGAAAGCTTAAAATGAAGT
>CAMOQY010000086.1 GCA_946623295.1 uncultured Lachnospiraceae bacterium
TTATTTGGGATTCGCAAGAGTGTTGATGGGCTTTGTGATCAGTGCGCAGATGAGCACAGCCAGGATGGTGTTTGGAAGCATGTACGAACCGTTGTAGAGAAGTGAATAAAACGCCGGGGACGTCATGGTCATATCAAAGAAAGTCTCGGGCATATATTCAGCATATATCGTAACGCCGGAAATAAAATGAATAACAAATCTTCCCAGACAGCCGATAAGTGCGGCGAGAGCGGAGAGCGGGATACTCTTTCTTGCTGCCGGGATGAAGCCGGCAAGACCGACCATCATGTAGGCGAGAGAGTAGTCAAGAAGCATTGACCATACGTTGATGGCAAAGCCTTCGGCGAGGAAAAACTTGAGCGTACCGAAAGCAAGACCGGTAGCAAGTCCCCAGATAGGGCCGCGCCTGATGGCAAAGACTATCAGCGGGATCATGACCAGGTCTACAGAACCGCCGAAGCCCCCAAAGGCAAGTCCGGTCGGGATCTTCAGATAGCTAAGGCCGATGGCAAGAGCAACGATGATCGCTGCTTCCGCGAGACAGATGAGTTTCTTGTTTTTCATTACATAACCTCCTTTTTTTTAAGGAAATCGTCCAATAGAGAAAGCGGAAAACCACAGAGTTTTCCGCTTGCAAAATTCCTCCGTTGGCATTATCCAAATCAGGTTCCAGGGTCGAGGCTGCGCCTCCTCTCAGCAAATTAGCTCCCCTTTTCTATTGTGCCTCGTATTTTACTACCAGGACGCCGGGCAGTCAACACCCTGCGGCTACTTTATTACTGGAGAGGGAGTAGTTTTATTTGTAGGGGGAGAGCTGCTTTATTTCTGAAATGAATAGCCGGTTTATTGCTGAAGATGAATAGCTGCTTTGTTCTTGAAGAAGCGGGGGGATTTGTTTATAATACGCCTATAAAAAACAGACCCGGAGAAAACTGATATGAAAAGGAATATACTCTATAAGAGCACGAGGAGCAGCACTGATCCGGTTACTGCGAGCGAGGCGCTGCTCAGGGGCCTTGCTCCGGACGGAGGGCTTTATGTGCCGACGGAGATGCCGCTTCTCTCTGATCTTGATGATGGCGGCGATCTTACAGCGGCGCTCGAAAAACTCTGCGAAATGGATTACCGCAGTCTTGCCGTCTCTGTGATGGGACTTCTGCTGACGGATTTCGGAGAGGAGGAGCTTCGCGAGTGCGCGGACAAAGCGTACGGCAGCGGCTTCGATGATGAGCAGATCGCGCCGCTCGTAAAAAAAGACGGAATGTACTACCTCGAGCTCTTTCACGGGAGGACCATAGCCTTTAAGGATATGGCGCTCTCGATACTGCCGCACCTGATGACGGCGGCCTCCAGAAAGCTCGGAAACAAGAAAGATATCGTGATACTGACCGCTACCTCCGGAGACACCGGGAAGGCTGCGCTTGCTGCATTTGCCGACGTCCCCGGGACGAAGATCATCGTCTTTTACCCGAAATACGGCGTCAGCCCCGTACAGGAGCGCCAGATGGTGACGCAGCGGGGCTCAAACGTCCGCGTCATCGGCATCACCGGCAATTTTGACGACGCGCAGAGCGGCGTCAAGGAGATGCTCTCGGACAGCACGCTTGCGGGCGAGCTCGATGCGACCGGCTGCCGGTTTTCCTCTGCGAATTCCATAAATATAGGCAGGCTCGTGCCGCAGATCGCCTACTATGTGTGGGCGTATACAAGGCTTGTAAAAAGCGGCGCGATCACGGTCGGACGTCCCATAAACGTGGCTGTGCCCACAGGCAACTTCGGAAACATCCTGGCGTGCTACTACGCAAAGAAGATGGGACTTCCTGTCAAAAAGCTCATCTGCGCGTCGAATAAAAACAAAGTGCTCTATGACTTCTTTACTACCGGCGCGTACGACAGAAACAGAGAGTTTTACGTCACAAGTTCACCCTCTATGGATATACTTGTCAGCTCGAATCTCGAGAGGCTGATATACGAGATCGCCGGCTGCGATCCGGAAAAGTGCAGGCTTCTTATGAGATCGCTCGCCGAAAGCGGGAGATACGAGCTGACTGAGGAGATGAGAGAAAAACTTAGCTGCTTTGAGGCAGAATACGCTGACGAGGACGATACGGCCGCCGAGATAGCGAGAGTATTCAGCAAAGCGGGCTACGTAATAGATCCGCACACCGCGGTGGCCTCCTGCGCCGCCCGGCTCTTTAAGGAACGGAGCGAGGATATGGCCTGCGGCGTGACTTCGGATTCGCCGATCGTCGTAGTCTCGACTGCCTCGCCATTCAAGTTTACCGGTACCGTGCTGGGCGCTCTTTCAAGGGAAAGCGCAGGCGATGATCTTGAAGCGGCAGAGACTCTGGCACGGCTTTCGGGCCGCCCGATCCCGCGCGCGGTTTCGGAGCTGAAAGACGCGCAGATCCTCCACGATACCGTTTGCGGCAAAGATGAAATGCGGCGGCAGGTCACTGATTTCCTTAAAAAACCAACATGCTGATCTGATGTAAAAACAGAATATCGCGCAATAACATAGACCCCTTCCCCGGCTGCCGGGGAAGGGGTCTATGTTATTGCAGAGTCTTTGTTTTAAAAGGGAAAACTGCCCGATCTGTTATTTTTTCGGTTTGTCCCAGGTCATGTATTTGCAGGCAGGGTAGTTGCTGCAGCTGAAATACTTCTTGCCGGCTTTTGTCTTGCGGACGGTCATCTTGCTTCCGCATTCCGGACAGTTGAAGCCCGCGTCGATCACGATGGACTTGATATTGCGGCATTCGGGAAATCCGGGGCAGGCGAGGAAGCGGCCGTACTTGCCCATTTTGTACACCATGAGCCTTCCGCATTTGTCGCAGACAACGTCCGAGACCTCGTCGGGGACCTTGACCTTTCCGACGGCCTCGTCGGCCTTTTTAAGCTCCTGCTCAAAGCCCGGATAGAATCCGCGCATCAGGTCCTTCCAGCCAGTCTCGCCGTCGGCGACCTTGTCGAGCTGTGTTTCCATTTCGGCGGTAAAATGAGCGTCGGCAATATTCGGAAAATGCTCGAGCATAATGCTGTTGACGGCATTTCCAAGCTCGGTCACATAGAGGTTTTTCTGCTCTTTAGTGATGTAGTGCCTGCTCTGGAGCAGCGTGATCGTCGGCGCGTACGTGGAAGGGCGGCCTATACCGCATTCCTCCATCGCCCGCACGAGCGTTGACTCCGTATAGTGCGCCGGAGGCTGGGTGAAATGCTGCTCCGGGATCAGCTTGCCAAGGACCAGCGAAGAATCGAGACTTAGCTTGTCGAGCGCCCCGTCTTTTTCGGCTTTTTCCTCGCCGAGATCATAGACCTGGCGGTAGCCTTTAAAAGTCACGGCTGTAGCGGACGCGCTGAAATTGTGTCCGGCTGCCACTGCCTTTACCGTTGTCACCTCAGTCCTCATATCGGACATGCGGCTGGCCACAAATCTGCGCCATATCAGCTGATAGAGCCGCAGCTGGTCGCGGTCGAGAGAATCCTTGACGCTCTCCGGCGTGCGCCCTACGTCGGTGGGACGGATCGCTTCGTGGGCATCCTGCACATTTGCGCCTCCCTTTGACCGGGCGGCTGTCTTTGCGGCGTACTGCTCGCCGTAAGCACCGATGATGTAGTCCCTCGCTGCCGCCTGCGCTTCGTCAGCCACACGGGTGGAGTCGGTACGCAGATAGGTGATGAGCGCTACAGTACCGCTGCCTTTGATATTGATTCCCTCGTAAAGCTGCTGCGCTACGCGCATGGTGCGCTGGGGAGACATGTTAAGGAAACGTGCGGCGTCCTGCTGGAGCGAACTCGTGGTAAAGGGAAGCGGAGCCTTGCGGGTCTTTGGAGTGACCTTGATATCCGCCACCTTCCAGCTCGCGGGAGCAAGCTCGGCAAGGAGCGCATCCGCCCCGGCCTTGTCGTGGGGACGCTCTTTTTCGGCAAGATGGAAGATGACCGGCTTTGAACTGCCGTCCGCAAAGAGCTCGGCGTCGACAGTCCAGTATTCCTCCGGAATAAAAGCATTGATCTCGGCTTCTCTGGCGGCGATCATGGCCAGCGTGGCCGACTGCACGCGCCCGGCGGAAAGGCCCTTTTTGACCTTGCGCCAGAGCAGAGGACTTATGCTGTAGCCCACGATGCGGTCAAGGACTCTGCGCGCCTGCTGCGCGTCTACCAGATCCATATCGATGGAGCGCGGCGACTTGATCGCGGCCTGGACGGCAGTCTTTGTGATCTCGTTGAAGCTGATGCGGCATGCCTTTTTGTCATCGAGGCCCATAGCCTCCTTCAGGTGCCAGGAAATGGCCTCTCCCTCGCGGTCCGGGTCGGTCGCCAGAAAGACTTTGTCGGCGTCTTTTGCGAGCTTTTTGAGCTCGGTCAGCGTGGCGCCCTTGCCGCGGATGGTGATGTATTTCGGCTCAAAATCCGCTTCGACGTTGACGCCCATCTCGCTCTTGGGCAGATCCCTGACGTGACCGCCGGAGGCAGTGACGGCGTAGCTGTCGCCGAGGAATTTTTTTATTGTTTTCACCTTTGCGGGTGACTCTACTATTATAAGCTTTTTAGCCATAATATCTCCTGTGTAAATGAGTTTTTGTCAAGAGGGCGCGGCGCCCTTCGGAGCCGGCCTGCTGAAAACGCTGTAAACTATAAACGATTTTTCCGGCGTATGCAACCGGATATTTGACCGTTTTTCAGTTCAGCCTGTAAAGACCCGGCGTTACGGCGACCGCAAGCCCCTTAAGCTCCATGCGGACGAGCGTGACCGCAAGCTCGGAGACCGGGATCCCGCATTCCTCTGCCAGTGAATCCATATGGCGGGGCTCTCCGGAAAGATGGGAGAGCACGAGCTGTTCGGACTTGGAGAGGGTCACGCTCTGAGCGCAGGAGTCAGCTTTTTTTCGTCCGGTTGCCGCCGGGAGCACCTGCATATATTCGAGGACGTCTTCGGCGCAGGTGCAGCAGCCGGCTCCCTCGCGGATCAGTCTGTTGCAGGCCGCGCTGCAGGGGTCGTCGGGTCTTCCGGGCACAGCCATCACGTCGCGTCCCTGAGAGAGCGCGTGCGATACGGTGATCAGACTGCCGGAGCGCTCGCGGGCTTCAACTACGATGGTCAGGTCCGATATGCCGCTGATGATCCTGTTGCGCGCGGGGAAAAAGAAAGGCATGGCCTGGGTTCCCGGCGCGTACTCTGATATGATGCCGCCGCTGTGCAAAAGCTCGCTGTAGAGCGCGTGATTGCAGCGGGGGTAGCAGATATCGACGCCGCAGCCGAGGACTGCCAGGGAAAATCCGCCGGCCTCAAGCGCTCCGCGGTGCGCCGCGCCGTCGATACCTTCGGCCATCCCGCTTACCACGCAGCAGCCGAGCTTTGCGAGCTCGCGCCCCAGTTTTTCCGCCATCCATCTGCCGTGAGAGGTCGCCCTCCTTGCGCCGACTATAGCCACAGCCGGCATATCCTCCGGCGGAAGTGAGCCGAGAAGCCACAGCTCCTTTGGCTCGGACGGTATCCCGCAAAGCTTCGCGGGATATGCCGGATCGTTTCTTTCTATGTGCCTGATCGCCCCCGCCGTTTCCTTTTCCGTTGTCATCCCCATATCTTTTCCTCCATCCCGCGATAGCTCAGCGCCTCCATCAGATGCGCGGTCTTTATGTTTTCCGACCCGTCAAGGTCCGATATCGTTCTGGCCACCTTCAGTATCCGGTGATAGCCCCTCGCGCTCAGATTCATTTTTTCAAAAGCAGCCTTCATCATGTCCGCGTCGTCCTGCGAAAGCGGACAGAACCTCTTTATATCCTTTGCCCGCATCTGCGAGTTGAAAAGTATACCGGAGCCGGAAAAACGCGTTTTCTGTATCTCCCACGCGGCGGCGACTCTTTCGCGGATGGCGGCGGAGGATTCATTTTGCGTGCCTGCTTCGAGGTCCGTGTAACTGACGGGCGGAGCCTCGGCGCAGATGTCTATGCGGTCAAGCAGGGGACGGCTGATCCGCCGCATATACCTGCGCACGTCGCTTTCACTGCAGCTGCACCGGCTTCTGTCGGGGTAGTATCCGCATCTGCACGGATTCATTGCCGCGCAAAGCATGAAATCTGCCGGAAAACGGCAGCTCCCGCTCATCCGCGTAACAGTGACGGCGCGGTCTTCAAGGGGCTGGCGCAGGGCCTCGAGAGCCTGCTTCTGGAATTCCGGCAGCTCGTCGAGAAAGAGGATCCCGCGGTCCGCCAGCGACACCTCGCCCGGACGGGGGTATTTGCCGCCTCCCACCAGCGCGGAGGCGGAGATATTGTGATGAGGCATCCGAAAAGGTCTCGTCATCCGCAGCGGATGGCTGCCGCCGGTGAGTCCGCTGACGCTGTGGATG
>CAMOQY010000087.1 GCA_946623295.1 uncultured Lachnospiraceae bacterium
GGAAAGAGGCGACAGCCTCTTTCTTCATTTTTGCCTACATAAATTTTACTCTAAGGATGCGCTTCCCGGCGCGTTCGCCGCCTAAAACCGCAGTATCCCCTGAAGCCACACGTCTCCCTTAAATCTCAGCCCCGGAGCGGGCTGCCCTAAAAGGTCCTTCTGGTTTATCACCACGGTAAAATCAAGTCCGTTGCACTTGAGCGTAAGCCTCCAGAGATCTTCACCCGTGAGGATATTCTCGAGTTGCTCCACAAGTGTTATCTGCCCAAAGATGCTGTACCGGTCCGACTCCATGCCGGAGGGCATGAAATATGTATCGATAAGGGAATAGATATCCTCCTTGTCAATACGTCCGGCGACCTCCTCTGTCAGGCGCATGTCATCCATGGCAAGAGTCTCCATGGCTTTCTCATCACCGTCTTTTGCGGCCTCCACGAGACCCGCCTGCTTGCTCGCCACCACGCCCGCCAGCTGCCTCTGCATGACGGTAGACCTGACCGGCAGGAGCACCTTGCCTTCCGTGCAGAGTCCCGTGATATACGCGCCCGTGACCTTTACCGGCCCCCGGTGGCTCCTGGATATGTACTCCATCGCGTTGCTCACAAAAAATATCAGCGATATCGGCAGGCCGCTGTCCTCGCACATACCCAAAAGCGCGTTCATATCGCCCTTGCGCTCCACCTCGCAGCTGCCGTCTATGGTCAGGGTCTTTGAGTCCGCATACGGGAAATAATACTCTTCCCGCTCCGGGCCCTCTCCCTGATACTCCACATACGATTTGATGCCTATATTATCCCCGAAGCTCTGGGTAAAATAGCCCTTTGCCTCTTCTCCCTCGCACATCAGTATCTTTGTCTCGGGATCGTTAAGAATGTGGTCCAGCACGGGACGGAGCTGAGCATTGCTCCTTACTCCCGAGAAACCTATCGCCCGAAGGTACGTATTCATTATCAGTCCACTCCTCTTATCTGTGTATTCGGCAGATAAGGCAGAACTATCTGCTTTATGCTTTCCATCAGCGCAGCCGTCGGCTGTGAGAACCTGCGCTCGTAGACCATGTCGGAATCCCTGAAGGCCTGGAGGTAGTAGGCCTCATCACCGCGCAGCCACTCTCCTATCGCGGCAAAGTCCTCCTCCGAGTGAAGCTCCGGTATGACCGTGGTGCGGAATTCAAAAGGCACACTTCCCTGCATCAGCAGCTGCACGCTGCGGCGAATGCGCTCCATGTCCAGATCCTTTACCCCCGCAACTTCGCCGTAATGCGCGGGGGATGACTTGATATCCATTGCCACATAGTCGGCCAGCCCCTCCGCAAGGATCCGCTCCAGCACGTCCGGACGGTACCCGTTGGAATCAAGCTTGACCTTCAATCCGAGATCATGCACCTTGCGCATAAAATCCGGGAGTTCCGGGTGAAGAGTCGGCTCCCCGCCCGTGATGGCCACGCCTTCGAGGACCCCCGCTCTGGAGCTGATCATCGCTAATATCTCATCCTCCGGGTAAAGCGTCTCCGGTGCAAACAGCTCGCTGTTATGGCAAAACGGACAGCGGAAATTACAGCCACCGAGAAAAACGGTGGCTGCAAGCTTTCCGGGATAGTCCAAAAGTGTGAGCTTCTGATATCCTCCAAACTGAAGCATTTGCTATCTCCTTATTCCAGCAGGCCTTCACGCTTCGCGGCGATGGTCATGGCCTCCATCTCTACCGTCATATCAAGCTTATCCTTTGAGAAAAGATTCTCGTACTGCTTTTCCAGCGCCGCGTTCACATCGGTAAAATACTTTTTCGCATTTTCGGTAACGCTCTCGTCAGCAACGCCGCTTTCCTCGAAATGGCCGTATTTCTTAAGTACCTGAGTGATGGTAGGCAGATAATAATTCAGAAACTGTCTCTGCGCGGGAAGCTGGTCAGGCTGCCGTTTGAGCTCGGTGAGGATCCTGTCCACGCCCGCCGCGGCCTTGTCCGCACCCGATCTGATATCTGCGTTCCGGATCTTCATTCCGGCACGGCGCAGGGACATGAGCTCTCCGCGCGCGTTCTTGATCAGCTGAGCCTGCTCGTCGTCCGGCTCGCCTGCGCCGTCTTTGTTTTTACGGTCGGCAGTCACCAGCGCGAGTATCAGCACGATAAGCGCGAGCGCAAGCAGAGCGATAAAGACTATACTGACTATCTTTATCACGCTTCCAAGCACCGACCCTCCGCCTATTACGTTGCGCAGGATCAGGAGCGCCACTATAACTATGGCTGCTACCGCTATTCCCGATATCCCGGTCTTTTTATTCATGTTACTGCTCCGCGTCCACTACATTGCCGGAATCGGCAGCTCCCTGATTTCTGATGTCGAGGAGCTTGTTCTTGATCTCGGCCTCGATAATGCCCAGCTGAACCTCCGCATCGCGGCGTTTCTGGCGGCCCTCCTCCTGGATACGGACGACCTCGTCCAGAGACTCGATAAGCTGCTGATTGCTGTACTGCAGCGTCTCGATATCGACGACGCCTCTTTCGCTCTCCTCGGCAATGGCGACGCTGCCTGCCTTGAGGGTCTCGGCGTTCTTCTTTATAAGATCGTTCGTCAGATTCGTGACCTCGCGCTGCGCCTCCATGGCCTGCTGCGAGTGAGCGACACCCATCGCCAGGACCATCTGGTTCTTCCAGAGCGGGATAGTATTCAGGACCGTAGACTGGATCTTCTCGATCATCAGCGTATCGCTGTTCTGGACAAGGCGGATCTGAGGCGCCATCTGCATGCTGACAGTGCGGGTAAGCTCGAGATCGTGGAGCTTTTTGTCGAATCTGTCGCAAAGCGCGGCAAAGTCATTTGCAGCCTGAGCATCCTCGGGCAGCCCGCTCTCCTCGGCCTTTTTACGCATCTCTACGAGAGTAGTTTCCTGCTCTTCCTTGAGGCGCTGCTTTCCCGCAAGGATGTACATGGTCAGCTCCTTGAAATACGTAAGGTTGGAGTCGTACATCTTGTCCAGCATGACGACGTCCTTCTGGAGCTGATTCTGGTGATCCTGAAGCGTGCCCGTGATCTTGTCCACGTTTGTCTCGGCAGCGCTGTATTTCGCTTTGAGTCTTGTCAGAGCGTTTCCTTTTTTCTTAAAGAATGAAAGAAAGCCCTTGGAATCCTCCTCAACGGTAAAGCCCTTGAGCTCGGCAACGAGCCCGGAGATCATGTTTCCTACCTCTCCCAGGTCCTTGGTCCTGACGCCCTCAAGCGCGCTGTCCGAGAACTCGGCGATCTTTTTCTGGCACGCCGAGCCGTAGAGGAGAACTACGTTTGAATCGCGGATATCGATCTGCTTTGCAAACTCGGCGACCTGCTGCTTTTCCTCATCGGACAGGTTCACCTCTTCCATATAGCCCTCGCCGGGAGCGGGTTCCCTCTTCAGGACGTCATCGGCTTTTGCCTCAGGCGTGGGCATCTCAAGTATTATTTTTTCATCGGTCATGGCTGTCACCTCCGTTTTTTTTAATTATACAGATTCTGCAGGCTATACGCAAGGAGAAAGCTTATCCCGGGCTTTATCCGGACGCAAAAATCTTCGCTTTCACCGGCAGGCTTTTTCCTCTGAATGAAAAGCCGGAGCATCGGTTTCCCTCTGCTCCGGCTCCATCTTTACTCACGGTAAAGATATCCGATTGTTACTGATTGTTGCTGTTATCTTCCTTTCTTCTTGTGAAGAAGGTGATCAGTCCGAAGACTGCCAGATAAACCGCCATCAGGATAGTCCATACGTCGACGATCTGCATCGGCTTGGAGAGATCCTGAGTCAGGAAGAAGGTCACCGCTGCTGCCAGAGCAGGGATAAGTCCCACAAACTTCCTGAACTTGCCGAACTCCTCGTTCTTTCTCCTGATCATGATCCAGACCGCAGCGAGGATCGTGCCTGCCGCGAGGATAAGGTTCAGAAGAGCCCATCCGGCTGCCTGCTTTTCAGGCGTTTCCGGCGTCGGTTCTACGGAGCTCTCAGCCGCGGGAGTGGTAACCTTGGTCGCAGGGCTGTTTTCGGAAGGCTCAGCCGTATCCGTTCCGGCCTTGCGGCTCACCACTTCGTACTCGGTCTCGGGCGTAAGACCCGTGAAGGTCACCTTTCCGTCGGGACCGGGCTTGACCCAAGTCTTTCCGCCGTCGATGCTGTATTCCTTATCTGCATCCGCGGGATCGACGACTACGGTCGTGGAATCCTTGGCATAGGCATTGGGAGCATCCTCAGGGGCTTCCTGCCTGGACTTATCCGTGGTAACGGCAGTCGGTTCGCTTGCCGGGCTCGGATTGACTCCGGGGCCTCCGGGTCTGCGGGCGATTATCTCGTACTCGGTTCCGGGCTCGAGTCCTTCTATGGTGACGGTCTTCTCTCCGTCCTCAGGGCTGATCCAGGTCTTTCCGTCATCAATACTGATCTGCAGTCCGTCAGGCGTGCTCACGGTAATGCTGTCCTCGGTCTTGGAGATGACCTTCGGTGCAGGAGGCGCTATCTGATCGGTATTGCCCTTGTTACCGTCATCGCTCTGATCGTTCTTTGTTACGACGTCGCTGTACGCGATCGCATATGTCGAGAACAGATCGGTGGTGAAGGTTATGACGTACTCTCTGCTGGTCGCAAGTACCTCGCCGGCTCCGCCGTGTACGCGGATCACGTAGAAGGTCCTTACGGTGTTGGGATCGTTGGTCCTGAGCTCCTCGGGCACGGTCACTGTTACCGTGATCATGCTGCCTCTGGTGCTGTCAAGCCTGATCTCCGCGCTGTCGCCTACCTTCTTGTAAAGCGACAGGTCAAGGTAAACAGGTACGCGGGCATTTCTGGCTCTGCCGCGTGCGGTCTCCTCCGAGATCGTCTTGTCCTCTGCAGGAGCAGAAGAAGTTATATCGGTAAGCTTGAGGTAAACTACCGCGGTATCTCCGTAGAGTATGTCGTGCAGTTCGTCCTCTGTGCAGAGCGCTCTGGCGAGCTCATCGGTAAGACCTTCAACCTTAGTCTCGGGAACTCCCTCACCGATCTGGACATCGGTGGTGAGCTTACCGGTGGTGGTGCTTGCCTTGGTGCTTCCGCTGGGTTCGGACGGGTTCTGGGTATCGGTCTCGGCCTTGCGGCTGATGATCTCATACTCGGTAGCAGGAGTCAGTCCGTCAAACGTAACTGTATCCTCGCCATCATCCGGCTTCTTCCAGGTATTGCCGCCATCGATAGAGTACTCTTCTCCGGGCTTGGCGTCTACGGTGACGCTGACCGGCGATACGCCGTCTACTTCAGGCGCGTCGGAAGCATCCTGCTCTTCCTTAGGGGTGGTGACCCTCGCGGGCTCGGATGCCGGTGAAGGCTTCTGAGTATCGGTCTCGGCCTTGCGGCTAATGACCTCATACTCGGTAGCAGGAGTCAGTCCGTCAAAGGTGACATAATCATCTCCATCATCCGGCTTGACCCAGGTATTTCCGCCGTCGATACTGTACTCCTCATCAGGCTTTGCGGGTCTGACCGTTACGGTGTTAGGGCTGGGCTCGGCGTTTGGAGTCTCGGCCTTTGCATCAGGAGTTTCAGGCGCGGTCTGGTCAGCCTTGCCGATCGACACTGCCACGGTTCCGCCATCGGCGTCTTTGTGGTTGTCATCAGCGATGTATCTGTAGTGAACCGTGTAGTCACCGACTTCTGTCGCCTTCGGGATCTCCGTGCTCCAGGTGGTGCCGTCGAGACTGTACTCGATCGTTCCGCCGTTGGTGCTGCCCGGATTCACGAGCGACTGAGGCGAACCGGTGTAGTCGGTCGCAGCAGGTGTCGGAGCCGTAGTCGTCTGGTCGGCCTTTGCGATATTCACCGTGATCGGGCCGTCAGTGAAGTCCTCATGATTCTCATCGCCAACGTACTTCGTGATCACATTGTAATCTCCGGCGTCGGTTCCGGCAGGGATCTCGTCGCTCCAGGTGGTGCCGCCGTCAATGCTGTACTCGATGCCGGTGTAGCCGACAGGAAGCTCGGTCGGAGGAACAATGAGATCCTGTTCGGACTCGTTGTAGATCAGGCCATCCTTGCCGGTTGGCTTCTGGGCGTCGGTCAGGCTGTCGGCCGAGAACTGCCAGGTTGCGGTGTAAACAGCGTCTGCCGTTACCGTTGCGGCGACTGCAGGGCTCCATGCCTTGAACACGTAACCGGTTCTTTCGGGTGCGGTGAAGCCAGGTGTCGCAAGTCCGGTAAGTACGTTGTCAAATACCTTGTCAGCAAAGACGTCTGCTCCGTCTACGCC
>CAMOQY010000088.1 GCA_946623295.1 uncultured Lachnospiraceae bacterium
CCGGCCGGTATAGCGGCCTTTTATGAACAGGAGATCGGCAGGCGTGCCGCGGCAGCTGCGGCACTCGGTCATATGTGGCGTGAGAGACCGTTTGTACTGGGCGTTCCGGCATCCGATATAAAGCCGGATTGCCGCGATGAAGAGCCGGTGATCGTTCAGGGCATCATAGATATGTATTTTACCGAGGGGGATAAACTGATCCTCGTTGACTACAAGAGCGACTACGTCGCAAAAGGCGGGGGCGGCATCCTTGCCGAAAGGTACTCGAAGCAGCTTGAATACTACGGAAGAGCGCTCGAGGCGGCGACCGGTAAAAAACCTGATGAGACCTATATCTACTCGATCAGGCTTGAAAGCTTTATCCCGGTAGGCTGCTGAAGCTTCGCGCCGGATGCGCCGGGTTGCCGGCTGATATATGAAACGGAGGAAAAATGATAGATTACAGCGATGTTCTTTCACTGCAGTATCTAACCGGACAGGTTTTTACCGGCAGCTGCAGCGGCATGCGTTACCGTATATGGAGCGAGGCTGATCAGGATGACGTAAAGGAAAAAACGGCCGAAAACGCTCATCTGGAGGCAGCCGTATGGCCCGAGCCTCTTGCTTATTCGGTTTTCGGCCCGGAAAAAACCGAGCGGCGCAGCTTTGAATTCAGCGAGGATGGGCGCAGGGCCGCCATCGACTGGCTGAATGAAATGCACTCAAAGTTTTAATAATGTAAAGCAAAAATACTTGACACGATCCTTTATACGTAGTATCATACACAAGCTGCGTGTAAAGGATCTTTACTTTACAGAGCGCGAAGAGGTGTTCTCATGAACGATCTTATGGAACAGGCGCTGCTCTTTGATTACTACGGCGATCTGCTTACGGAGCAGCAGCGCAAGATATATCAGGAAGTCTATTTCGACGATTACAGCCCGAGCGAGGTCGCAAAGGGCGAGGGCGTCAGCCGTCAGGGGATACATGATATGCTGCGGCGTACGCTCAGGATGCTCGACGATTATGAAAAAAAGCTCGGTATGGTCGAAAAGCACAGGACGCTGCGGCGTGCCGCAGACGAGATAGAAGGAGCCGCCATGAGGCTCAGGGCCGGAGATGAGGCAGCTCTCGATGAAATCAGAGAGCAGTGCCGCATTATACGGGAAGGCTGAGGCGTTTTATAAATGGCACTGGAGAGTTTATCCGAAAAACTTCAGAATATTTTCCGCAGCCTTCGCGGTAAGGGGAGGCTCAGCGAGGCCGACGTAAAGTCAGCCATGAAGGAAGTCCGTATGGCGCTGCTTGAGGCGGACGTCAACTTCCGTGTTGTAAAGCAGTTTGTCGCGGCTGTGACGGAGCGCGCCGTCGGAAGCGATGTGCTTGAGAGCCTTACGCCCGGACAGCAGGTCATAAAGATCGTAAACGAAGAGCTCATACACCTGATGGGAGATACGGTAAAGGAGCCTGCGCTCCTCCCTCCCGGAGAGATCTCCGTTATAATGCTCTGCGGACTGCAGGGCGCCGGCAAGACCACGACCGCCGCAAAGCTCGCCGCAAAATACCGCTCCTCCGGGAGAAAGCCGCTGCTGGCGGCCCTGGACGTTCACAGGCCCGCGGCCATTGAACAGCTCAAGGTCAATGGCGAAAAGCTCGGGATCGAGGTATTCTCGATGGGTACGGGGCATGCTCCCGCCGATATTGCAAAAGCCGCGCTCGAGCACGCCAGGAAAAACGGCTTTAATCTGATAATCCTCGATACGGCTGGCCGTCTGCACATAGATGAGGAAATGATGCAGGAACTGCGCGACGTGGAAAAAGCGGTCGATATCACCTCCCGTCTTCTGGTAGTTGACGCCATGACCGGACAGGATGCGGTAAACGTAGCCGGTACCTTTGATCAGGAGATAGGCATAGACGGAGTCATCCTGACAAAGCTCGACGGCGATACGAGAGGCGGCGCTGCGCTTTCCATCGTTTCCGTCACCGGAAAGCCGATATGCTACGTCGGCATGGGCGAAAAACCGGAAAATCTCGAGCTGTTTTATCCGGACCGCATGGCCTCGAGGATACTCGGCATGGGAGACGTCCTCACGCTCATCGAAAAGGCTCAGGCCGCATACGATGAGAAATCCGCCAGAGAAATGGCGGAAAAAATGTCCAAGGCCCAGTTTGATTTCAACGATTACCTCGAGCAGTCGGCTCAGCTGCGCAAGATGGGAGATATAAGCGAGCTGCTCGGCATGCTTCCCGGGGTCGGAGGACAGCTGAAAAACGCCCAGATGCCTGACGAAAGATCCATGCGGAGGGTCGAGGCGATCATCATGTCCATGACTCCGTACGAGCGGAGCCATCCGGACGATATAGGGGTGTCCAGGCGCCGCAGGATAGCGACCGGCGCAGGCGTGGATATATCAGAGGTCAACCGCCTCATAAAGCAGTTCGGCGAAAGCCGCAAAATGATGAAGCAGATGTCTGGAATGATGGGAAAGAAGAACCGTTTCGGTAAATTCAGATTCCCCTTTTCATAAAGATTACAAGGAGGTAAATTATCATGGCAGTAAAGATTCGTCTTAGAAGAATGGGACAGAAGAAAGCGCCTTTTTACAGAGTTATCGTGGCCGATTCCCGTTCGCCCAGAGATGGAAGATTTATTGAGGAGATCGGCTACTATGATCCCAACGTAGATCCGAGCGTCATCAAGGTAGACGTAGAAAAAGCCAAAGAGTGGATCGCCAACGGCGCAAAACCCACCGAGACAGTTGCCAAGATCCTCAAGATTGCTGGCCTTGAGTAAGTAAGGAGGCGAGTTATGAAGGAACTGGTAGAAGTGATCGCGAAAGCGCTTGTCAGCGAGCCTGACCAGGTCGTGGTCACAGAAACAGAAGATGGGAGAGAGACAAATCTCACACTCAGCGTATCACCGTCCGATATGGGCAAGGTGATCGGCAAACAGGGACGCATAGCCAAGGCTATCCGCACCATTCTCAAGGTTGCCGCAACCAAAGAGGACAGACACGTAACTCTTGACATCGAGTAAGATCACGGGGCTTTCGCCGGAGAGCGGAGGCCCCGTGCCCTTAAGAGGGGCTGTCAGTCCTTTGTCAGATGGGGTTTTACTTGACCCGGCGAGGTGAATTTTGAAGCAGGATTATTTCAGAGTAGGCATATTTGTAAATACACACGGAATAAAAGGCGAGATCAAGGTCTATCCGACCACAGAGGATCTTCACCGCTTTGACAGTCTCAGGACTGTTATTCTTGATACGAAAAAAGGCCGTCTCACCTACAGCGTCGAGGGCGTCAAATATTTCAAGGGAATGGCGATACTCAAGCTTGAAGGTGCGGACCGGATAGAAGATATAGAGGCCTATAAAGGCTGTGATCTGCTGGTGAGCCGCGAGGACGCGATCCCTCTTGAGGAGGGCGAGCACTATGTGGCTGATCTGATCGGAATGAAGGTGATCGAAGACACAGGCAGGGAGCTCGGCATACTGAAGGACGTAATGACCACAGGAGCAAACGACGTATACGTGGTGGACAGGGGCGAGCGTGAGCTGCTGATCCCGGTGATACCAGACTGCGTGCTCGACATAGATACAGATACTGATATTATCCGGGTGCATCTGCTGGATGGACTGGAGGAGCTATGAATTATCACATCATGACACTCTTTCCCGAAATGATGGAAAAATGCCTCGGCGAGAGCATTATAGGACGGGCGCTCAGGGCCGGTCTTATATCTGTGGATATAGTTAATATCAGAGATCATGCCGATCCCGGCAGAAAAGGGAGGGTCGATGACTATCCCTTTGGGGGAGGCGCCGGAATGGTCATGCAGGCCGGCCCCATCGACAGGGCTTATCAGAGCATCAGAGCCGGCCTCGATCATGATCCGCGGGTGATATATCTTACACCCCAGGGCAGAGTCTTTGACCAGCCTATGGCGCGTGAGCTGGCCGCTGAGGAGGACCTTGTATTTCTCTGCGGACACTACGAGGGCGTGGATGAGCGGATCATCGAAAAAATAGTCACCGATAACGTGTCGATAGGCGATTACGTGCTTACCGGCGGAGAACTGCCTGCGCTGGTCATGATAGACGCGATCTCGCGAATGGTGCCGGGCGTGCTTTCAAACGCCGAGTCGGGAGAGGAAGAGTCCTTTTCAGACGGATTGCTTGAATATCCGCAGTATACGCGGCCCGCTGATTATCAGGGAATGAAAGTGCCGGATATCCTGCTTTCGGGCGATCATGCAAAGGTAGCTGCTTGGCGCCGCGAGCAGTCTCTTTTGCGTACGCGGGAGCGCCGCCCGGATCTGCTGAAATGATTTTGTCTTTTTGCAAATATATTCTTGACAAAAAGTAGTAGCACCCCCTATTATGAAAACAGATAAAAGCTGACACACTGACGAATTCATCAGTGTTTTCCCCAACCGTATCGGTATTTCTCAAAAATGCTTGCAATTCTTTGTTTTATATGTTAAAGTACCAACTTGCGTGATCAAACGGCCCGCTGCCGGCAGGGAGAGTCCCCCGGTCATGGACGTTTAATATAGGAGGATTATCATGAACGAGATTATCAAAAAGATCGAGGAAGCGCAGCTGCGCGAGGTAGCCGATTTCAACGTAGGCGACACCGTGCGTGTGCATGCCATGATCAAGGAAGGCAACCGCGAGCGTATCCAGGTGTTTGAGGGTACGGTCCTGAAGCGTCAGGGCGGCGGAGCCAGAGAGACTTTCACCGTACGCAAGACCTCAAACGGCGTTGGCGTCGAAAAGACCTGGCCTCTGCATACACCGCTGATCGCCAAGATCGAAGTGGTCAGACGCGGTAAGGTAAGGAGAGCCAAGCTCAACTACCTGCGCGATCGTGTCGGCAAGGCCGCAAAGGTCAAGGAAGTGCTCAGATGATCATCCGGGACAGCCAGAAGGCTGTCCCTTTTCCTTTAAGAACGTTTTGTGTTTGATCTGTCCCGGATCTATGGTATCATGATCACGTATTGTTTTACGGAGGAGTAATGGATCTTCAGTCGCCGAGATTGATTTCGGAAATATCCAGGTGGGTCATAGGCATCATCACTGCCGTGGCCCTTGCCGCTCTGCTTGTATGGTCATTCGGCGGAAGAGTCAGGATCGACGGCCATTCCATGACGCCGCTGCTCAGCGACGGGGAAACTGTCCTGATAAACAGGCTCGTTTACCGCTTCCACGATGTGGAACGCTTTGACGTGGTCAGCTTTACATACGGTGACGGAGTAAGATCGGTAAAACGCGTCGTCGGCCTGCCCGGTGAGCGTGTCCGTATCACCGGCGGAAGCGTTTATATCGACGATGAGCTGATAGAATTTCCTTACGGAACGGCTGTCTATAATGTTGCCGGTATCGCCGAGGACACAGTACTCCTTTCGGACAATGAATATTTTGTACTTGGGGATAACGGCGATTCCAGTGAGGACAGCCGTTTTCTGGCTGTCGGTACGGTGGAAGCAGGCAGCATCGAGGGCAGAGACTGGATGCGGATCGCGCCGTTCAGCGAGATCGGATTTATAAACAGATGACAGAGATAAATACAAACAGCAAAATACTGAACTGGTATCCCGGCCATATGACAAAGGCCGTGCGCAGCATGAAGGAGGAACTGAAGCTCATTGATCTGGTCATAGAGCTTATCGACGCCAGAGTGCCGCTTTCCAGCCGCAATCCCGAGCTGGACAGCCTGAGCCGCGGCAAAGCGAGATTTCTCCTCATGACTAAGACAGATCTTGCCGATCCTCAGGCTACAGCCGCGTGGAGATCCTTTTTTAATTTCAAAGGCTTGACGGTGCTGTGTACAGATGCCAGAAGCGGAAAGGACAGGGCGACGGTTGAAGAAAGCATCAGAGCCGCTCTCCGGGAAAAAACCGAGCGTGACAGAGCCCGCGGCATAATTAACCGCCCGCTGCGGGTAATGATTGCCGGAATACCCAATGTGGGAAAATCAACGCTCATCAATTCACTTGCGAAAAAAACTGCCGCAAAGACGGGAGACCATCCCGGTGTCACCAAGGGAAATCAGTGGATCAATATCGGAAGAGGCATCGAGCTTTTGGACACGCCCGGTATACTCTGGCCTAAATTTGAGGATCCAATGGTGGGAGTCAGACTCGCTCTCATAGGTTCCATAAACGACAATATCATCGATCCCCAGGAGCTCGCGTGCGACGGCATAGCTTTTCTTGCC
>CAMOQY010000089.1 GCA_946623295.1 uncultured Lachnospiraceae bacterium
CAAAAAAATAGTATCTATTTTTAAGTTTAAAAAAAAAAGATACTATTTTCAATGGCAGGCATTATAAAAAATGATATTTTTGATCTGCGGATCGGTCTGTAGGCATCGCCGCGGTGGCTTAGCGCAGCAGTTTTTTTACCTGAGAGCTGACGTACATGGCCAGCAGCATCTTTGCGGCGTCCGGCAGGATGTAGGGGACAACGCAGGTCGCAAGAGCGGCAAAGAAGCCGTATTGAGTGCCGCGCGCGCCAAGTACGATGACGAACCAGACGGTGCCCACCAGGTAGCAGGCCAGAAGTCCGGCGATCAGAAAAACTATGCGCAGACGAGGTTTTTTTGCGATGACCGGTTCACCGAGCATATAGATAAGTCCGGTGAAGAGAAAACCTACGATATATCCGCCCGTGGGGCCGACGATATGGCCGACGCCGCCGGAAAAGCCCGAGAAAACGGGCACTCCGACAATACCGAGCAGTATATAGAGCCCGATAGAAGCTGTGCCCAGCCTTCCGCCGAGTATCATGACCGCGCAGAAGACTGCAAAGGTCTGCATGGTAAAGGGAACTACATAAGGTATCGTAAGCCAGGAGCAAAGAGTAATGATGACCGCCATAAGGGCGATCATCACAGCGCGCATTGCGGGAGAATTCTTTTTCATCAGCGGTCCTTCCCCCAGAAGAAGACTGCCACGGTGCCGGGGCCGGCGTGGCTGCCGATGATGGTTCCGATGTCGAAGATCTGGACGTTGCCCTTGAGATTAGGGAATGTTGATTCGATGAGGTCGGCGACCTCCTTTGCATCCTCGTAGCAGTCCGAATTGCTGACAAAGCATTTATCGGAGTAATTCAGACCGTCATAGGCATGTTCGATCATTTTTTCAACAATACGCTTTTTGACTTTTTTCTTGGAACGGATCTTTTCCATGGGGACGAGCTTGCCTGCCCAGTCCACGTGCAGAAGGGGGCAGATGCCGAGCACTTCGCCGATGTAGCCGGCGGGCTTTGAGACGCGGCCGCCCTTTATATAATATTTGAGGGTGGTTGAGAAAAACCAGTGGTTCAGGTGAAGCTTGTTTTCCTCTAACCAGCGGGCCAGCTCGTCGAACTCCATGCCCTCGTCGCGCAGATCGGCGGCCTTATCGACAAAGAGGCCGTGTCCCGAAGAAGCGCAGAGGGAATCGATGACGACCACCTTGCGGTCGGGATACTTTTCGGCAAGCATATTGGCGGCATTTACGGCCGAATTGACCGAGCCGGAAAGTCCGCTGGAGAAATCCAGATGAAGAATGTCCTTACCCTCGCCGAGGAGCTTTTCAAAATAGGCCAGATATTCGGAAATGTTGATCTGGCTGGTCTTTGTATCGGATCCCTCACGGATCATATCGTAGAATTTGTGGAATGGGATCGTAGTCCCCAGGTCGTCTTTAAAATCCTTGCCGTCTATCTCGTAGGGGAAGCAGATGTAGCGGATATCCCTTTTTTCGAGGTAGTCCTTGCTTAGATCCACGGTGGAGCTGCAGCTGAGAATAAAATTGGACATGATAAACCTCCTGAAATATATGTGAATATATATTAAATCAACGGCAGTGCGCCGCCAAGTTCAGGGAAAAAACGGAGCTTGTATTTTCTGATTGATTCTATCATGACGGTCCCTCTTTTTCAAATGCTATTTTATGTAGGTTTATTATGAATCGTCTGCAGGGCGTGCGGGCGCGGGGCGGAAGAGAAGCTTTGAGGCGGAGCGTCACCCTGCGCGGCCGAACATAAAAAACTTGCCTCATTTTGTGAAATTACATATACTATAATAATACTGGAAAGTATAGGCTGACGATAAAGGCAGGACAGAATCTGAGGAGATGTTTAAGTTGATAAAAAAATTCTTCTGCATAGTTTTATCTGCAGTGATCATGGCGGGGGCCGCAGTGCCCGGGCCGGTTGCGGCGCTTGGAGATCAGAGCGGCGCGGCGGTTGGGTCTGCGATGACTGAAGCCGGGAAAAGCGGCGCGGCCGGAAGCTCCGCGCAGACCGATATTGTAAACAGCGGTGCGGTCGGTGAACAGACTGCGACTGGCGGCGCGGCAATGACCGACACTGTAAACAGCGGTGCGGCGGGAGACCCGTCCGTGAACGAAGACGAAAAAAACACCGGCGATAAAACAGAAGGAACAGAAGCCGGCAATATAGATGAAATGAAAGCCGGCAGCGAAACGGACGAAAAAAACACCGTTGGTGAAACAGACAAAACAGAGACTGGAGAAACAGACGATAATAATACAGCTGGTGAAAGCGGGGACGCAGAGCAGCCCTCCGGGTCTTCGCCTGCACTTAAATCCGCACCGAACCCCGATACGGAGTCCTCGGCCGTCTACACCCGCGGCGAGGACCTGGCGAAGCTCACCAGCGCCTCGGTTTCCCTCGGCGCTGACCTTACTCTGACGGTCGGCGCAACGGTAGATGCTTCTGTCGCTGCTCCTTCCATGAGATTCTGTATGGAGGGCTTCCCCGAATACGTCGCGCAGGGCAGAGCCTCGTCGGAGAGCGGGGCCTGGCTCTTTGAATTCCCCGGGATCGGAGCGCAGTGCATGGCCGACGTGATCACCATGGACGTGCTTGACGGTTATACGATCATCGGCACAAGTGCATACAGCATCCGGGAGTATTTCTGCGGGATATGCTCACTGAGCGCGGAACAGCTGGGATTATCAGAGCAGAAATACGCCCGGCTGAAGACCCTGATGGCTGATACGCTCGTCTACGGCGCAGCCGCTCAGGTATACACGGGACACAACGTCGATGATCCTGCTTCCTCGCCCGAGTGGGTTGCCGAGTCGAAAAGCGCTGTTCCCGAGGCTCCCGCGAGCGAATACCGGACCATAGTCCCAAATACCGGCGAGGACAGAGTGACCGGAGCGGCGCTCATCCTGTACAATGACGTCAAATTCCGTTTCAAGGTCAGAGCTGCTCAGGCCGATACTCTCATTGTCAGCGGAGGAAGCCATACCTGGACCTACGAGCTTACAGACGACCTCAAAGAGGGCGATCTATATGTGATCCGCACCGGCGGTCTGATGGCCTCCGATTTCGATACGGTTTTTGAGGTCTCGCTCCGGAAAAACGGAGAGACCTGTCACGCCATTGCCTACAGCGTAAACACCTACGTCAGTTCCAAATACAACAGCGATAATACGGCCCTGGCCGATCTGGTCAAGGCGATCTACAATTACGGACTTTCCGCGGATATATACCGCATGCCTGAGGAGACCGGGCAGCCTGACGATCCGGGAGTTACCGAGCCCGAAGTCATCTCGGTCAGGCACCTCGGAAAGGTCACGACGGATCTGAATCTGCGGCAGACTGCCGGAGTAACAAGCAGCGGAAAGCTTACGACTATTCCAAAAGACACCCTTCTGACTATCGAGGATACCACCCCGGTGACCAATGGGGACAGAACTGTAAACTGGTACAAGGTCACGTATAACGGGTACACGGGATGGATCAGCGGAAACTACGTCGTCCTGCTCACTGTCGAGGATACGGAGGATCAGGAGGGCGTGTCGCACCGCACCGGCAGAGTCGTGACGTCCGGCGGCGTACTGAATGTCAGAAGCGATCCGAACACTTCGAGTTCATCGCAGGTCATCACCCAGCTTCCGAACGGTTCGACCGTCACGATCCTCGGAGAGACCGAGGGTCAGACCGTATCAGCGGATTACGGCTCAAAATGGTATAAGATACTGGTAAATTACAAGACGGGCTATGTGTACAACAGGTATATCGTTCTGGACGAGCTGCCTGATACCCCGGGCGACGATGCATTTGAGATCTATCTTGAGGAACAGGGCTTCCCCGAGAGCTACCGGACAAGGCTTCGCGCGCTTCACGCGGCCTATCCGCAGTGGACCTTTGTAGCGGACCATATCTCTGAAGACTGGGGAGTATGCGTCGAAGAGCAGTATTCCTTCGGCTCTATGCTGCCCGCGAGCTGGGGAGGCACAAAAGCGGTGAGTCTGGTAAACAAGGACGCGCCCGCCTCGTGGAAATCCACGGATCCGGAAGCCTACCAGAACGGCGAATGGGTCACGAACTGGGACGGGAATTCCTGGGCGATAGCCAGCAGAGCGATCATCAGATATTACATGGACCCCAGAAATTTCCTCAACAGTACGGATGTGTTCCAGTTCCTGGACATGCAGTATAATTCCACACAGACCGCGTCGGCGGTTTCGACCGCCGCAAGCACGATCGGTGCGGGCTGGCTCTCCGGCGTCTATACTCACCTTACAGACAACACTACGATAGACTATCCGGAGGTGATCACCCGGGTAAGCTCTGCAGCCGGAATAAATCCCATAGCGATAGTCTGCATCATCACTCAGGAGCTTGGCACGACCTCTGTCGCGGTCAACAGGCCGCAGATCAGCGGCAGCAAAGCCGGCTATGAGGGCTACTACAATTATTTCAACGTCGGCGCGTATGTGGATGCCACATATACGACCGCGTGGGAGCGCGGCCTGCACGTAGCCAGAGATATCTATTCGTGGAACAGCCGCGAAGCGGCGCTGGCCGGCGGCGCGCAGATCTTTGCGAACAGGTATCTGGGCAGGAACCAGCAAACAGTGTATTACAAGCGTTTCAACGTGGTAAACAGCACTGTCTCGGATCAGTTCTCCACGGATATCGAGGGAGCCTGCGGAGAGGGCAGACTTCTCGGGAAGGCTTACACGGAAGACCTGCGCACAGGCGGTGCTCTGACGTTCCGGATCCCGGTATATGACGGCATGCCGTCAAATCCGTGCACCATCCCGTAAGGAGGCAGAAACACGCTATGGCATTCACACATCTGCATGTTCATACCAAATACAGCCTGCTCGACGGCGCTTCAAAGATCCCGGAACTTATCTCGCGCGTTAAAGAGCTGGGCATGGATTCGCTGGCCATCACGGACCACGGAGTCATGTACGGCGTCATCGAGTTTTATAAAGAAGCGAAAAAGCAGGGCATCAAGCCGATCCTCGGCTGTGAGGTCTATGTCGCGCCCGGCTCGCGCCTTACAAAGGAGCCCGGCGGCAGCGCCGATAAGTATTATCACCTCGTACTGCTTGCCGAAACCAACGAGGGCTACAGCAACCTTTCAAAGATCGTCTCCATGGGCTTTATCGACGGCTATTACTACAAGCCCCGCGTGGACCTGGAGATATTGAGAAAGTACCACACGGGGGTTATAGCTCTAAGCGCGTGTCTGGCGGGAGAGGTTGCAAGAAATCTGCGCCGCGGCATGTACGAGGAAGCGAGAGCCGCCGCGCTGCGATACGAGGATATCTTCGGACACGACAACTTTTTCCTCGAGCTCCAGGATCACGGACTGGCCGAGCAGACGCTTGTCAACGAGGGCATAGTACGTCTTTCGCGCGAGCTGGACATCCCCATGGTGGCGACCAACGATATTCACTACGTGAACTCGGACGATGTGGAGCCCCACGACATCCTGCTCTGCCTTCAGACCGGTAAAAAGCTCTCGGATCCCGACCGTATGCGCTATACAGGCGGGCAGTATTATGTTAAATCCGAGGAGGAGATGAGGGCGCTCTTTCCTTACGCGCCCGAGGCCCTGGACAATACCGCGAGGATCGCCGAGCGCTGCAATGTCGAGATAGAATTCGGAGTGACGAAGCTGCCGCGCTTTGACGTGCCGGAGGGGTACGATTCCTGGACCTACCTGAACAAGCTCTGCTCCGACGGCCTTGCGGAGCGCTATCCGGATGACGACGGCACCGTCCGCCGCCAGCTTGACTACGAGCTCTCCGTCATACAAAAGATGGGCTATGTCGACTATTTCCTCATAGTCTGGGATTTCATACATTTCGCAAAAAGCCACGGCATTGCCGTAGGCCCCGGGCGAGGCTCGGCGGCCGGCAGCGTGGTATCCTATACGCTGGACATAACAGAGCTCGATCCGATAAAATACCAGCTCATATTCGAGCGCTTTCTTAACCCGGAGCGTGTCAGCATGCCCGATATCGACGTGGACTTCTGCTTTGAACGCCGCGGCGAGGTCATCGACTACGTTACAAAAAAATACGGCGACGACCACGTCGTTCAGATCGTCACCTTCGGCCCCATGGAGGCGCGC
>CAMOQY010000090.1 GCA_946623295.1 uncultured Lachnospiraceae bacterium
CAGAGCGAACAGGGTGTCATCACCGCCGCGGCCGACGTTGTTGCCGGGATGGATCTTGGTCCCGCGCTGACGATACAGAATGTTGCCGGCCAGGACGAACTGTCCGTCAGCTCTCTTTGCGCCCAGGCGCTTCGCCTCGGAATCTCTGCCGTTTTTGGTAGAGCCGACACCTTTTTTATGAGCCATTAAAAAACACCTCCTAACAATTTACGGTTGGATCCTGACGGATCACTTAACGATAGACTCGATCTTGAAAGCGGTAAAGGGCTGTCTGTGGCCGTTCTTTTTGTGATAGCCGCTCTTCGGCTTATACTTGTAAACGATGACCTTTTTGCCCTTGCCCTGGCCAACTGCGGTGGCCTTGACTACTGCGCCTGCTACTGTAGGATTGCCTACTGTAAGCTCGCCGTCTGATACCGCCAGGACCTGATCAAACTCGTAAGCAGCGCCTTCCTCGACATCAAGCTTCTCGACGCGGATAACATCGCCTTCGGAAACCTTGTACTGCTTACCGCCTGTTGCAATAATAGCGTACATGAATGACTCCTCCTTTGTTTCGATCTCGCCAATTACGGTGGCCCGAAAGGGCTCTTAAACCTTTTTGCGCGGCATGTGCCCAAAAGCACCGATAGAATATAACATTTTACCTGCGTTTATGTCAAGCACTATTTTTCACGCGAGCTGTTCCCTGAGGCTGCGCAGCATCTTCTTTCTTGTGACCTCCACAAGGTTAAGCTTTGTCACGTCCACAAAGCTGGCCTTGACGGGGTCGTTAAACAGCTCCTTTTTCAGTACGGAAACAAGCTCGTCCAGATGGCCCTTGGATTTCATATCTATAAAATCTATAATGATCATTCCTGAGATATTGCGCAGACGCAGCTGGGCAGCGGCCTCCCGCGCGGCCTCGATATTGGTCTTGAAGAAGACCTCTTCCATCTTGCCTTTCGTGTCGTTTTTCCCGGTATTTACATCGATGACCGTCAGAGCCTCGGTCTCGTCGATCACAAGATAGCCGCCGCTCTTTAGCCAGACCTTTCTGGCAAGCGCATCCTCGATAGCGCTTTCGATCCTGTAAAGCTTTACGAGGCTGAGCATTTCATCCTGATAAAACTCGGCCGGGATCTCTGGGAACGAACTGAGGATATCCTCGTATATTTCCTTTACGTCCGTGACGGCGCAGATCTCACCGCGGTGATCCCTGAGCTTGTCCGAATATACACTTGAGCCGGAGTAGAGCTTTTTAAACGGCACGCTGTGAGAAGCGCTCTCCCTCAGAGCGCGAAGCATTTCCATATGTGTCCTGGCTTCCTCGAGAATGACCTCGTTTTCGGCTTCAAGAGCATTGGTCCTGATGATGAAGCTGAATTCGTCGTCGTAAGAAAATTCCACGTCAAAGAGCTGCTGGAGCTCAAATCGCCTGGGCCCGTCAGGAATCTTGGAGGAAATGCCGAGGCTGTATATTCCCTCGGTCACGACAACGTATTTTCCCGGTATCGACAGACGAATATCGCACTCGGCATCCTTTGTTTTTACAGCCTCGCGCCTTATCTGGACCGGAAGCTCCTGCCCGATCTTCAGCTTTTCATCCGGCTTCATCTGGTAAAAGCATTTGACTCCGTCGGCGACTTCTATGAAGGCCGCCTTGATATTATCGGCGATGCTCTCCACTCTTCCGGTATAAATATCATCTATACGCACACGGCCGCTTTCTTCAAAACTGATGTCGAGTATGCGCTTTTCATCTGCCTCGGCAGTCATGATCCTTCCGTTGTACTGCGTGATTATGATCTTGTTCATATCTCTTCTCCCACCTCTCCGAGTGATATCAGCTTGTCTTTATCTCCGGTAAACTGATCAAGGCGCTCTATTCTGACCGTTCCGGTCTTAAATGCCTGCTCGCCGCTAAGTGGAATGCCGCTGCTCTCAAAAAACGCGCTGAGCACGGCAACGGCTTTTACGCTTTCGACACTGCCCGCGGCAAGCAGCAGTCTGAGCCTGCCGGACGAAAAGCCGGAGTCAAGGATAAGCGGCCGCAGGTCTGTCTCTACAGTCTGCGTCTTGGTCTTTTTGGTAACGGGGATGGAATCCCTCGATATAAAGCGCTGCCACATGCCGCAAAGGTCATACTCCGCCGCAAAGCTTTCGTCAAAGCTGACCGCGTAGCTGCAGGCGGTAAGAGTGGCCATGGCGTTGTATTTGCCTTCATCCGGTATGCGTCTGACGCCAAGGACCCGGATCCCCTCGGTCATGGCGCCGTTTATCGCTTCGAGAAGCTCCCGTCCGCTCCCGCAGCTCTTAAGCTCCGCGTCAAAATACTCGCCCTGCGAGGTCATTCCCAGTCCCAGCGGAGAGGCAAACGAAAGTATCTGATGAGGGTTGAATCCCTGTGAATAAGCTATGTCTATATGCGCGCGGCGGATGGCCTTCTGAAAGAATCTCATCATATCGAGATGCCCGAGATAACACGTCTCGCCTTCTTTGGAAAATCTGAATCTAACCTTCAAGGCAGACACCTCCTCCGTATACGCGCGCTCCGCAGCCTGCGCACTTTTCGCGGCAGTTGGGAGAGACCTCGCCCCTCAGCGCCTTCTCCCACTCACGCCTGAGAAAGCTCTTTGATACTCCGGTGTCTATGAAATCCCAGGGCAGGATCTCGTCGAGAGAACGGGCGCGCACATTATAGAAATCCACGTCTATGCCGCACTCGGCAAAGGTCTCCATCCACAGATCATAGTTGAAATATTCGCTCCATGCGTCGTATATCTGACCCTTTTTATATGCCGCGAGGATCGCGGGCGCTATGCGCCGGTCTCCTCTGGCAAATATCCCCTCGAGGATCGTTATGTCAGCGTCGTTGTACTGATAGTGGAGCGCGCGGGAATTGCGTGTGTTTTTGAAGCTGTCCTTGACTATATAGGCGCGCTCGAGATATTCGTCCTTGTGGAGCATCGTCGCCCACTGGAAAGGCGTAAATGGCTTTGGCACAAAGAACGACGAGCTGGCGTTTATCTGGATCCTGCCCTGACGCTCCTCTTTGGGGATCTCGTCGTAATACTTCATGGCGACCTTTTCACAGAGGTCCACAAGGCCGAGCAGGTCCTCGCGCGTCTCGGTAGGCTGGCCGAGCATGAAATAGAACTTGACCTTGTTCCAGCCGGCCTTAAATGCCGCAAGGGCTCCGTCCAGTATATCCTCTTCGGTCAGGCCTTTGTTGATGACGTCGCGCAGGCGCTGGGTCCCGGCCTCGGGCGCAAAGGTGACGGAGCTGCTGCGAACGTCGGTGAGAAGCTTCATCACTTCAAGCGAAAACTCGTCTATACGCAGTGAAGGCAGGGAGATATTGACCATACGGCGGTTGCACTCGTCTATCAGGCCGCGGATCAGCGGCTCGATCTGGCTGTAGTCGCTGGAGCTGAGCGAGCTGAGGCATATCTCCTCCTGCCCGGTCTCATCGAGCATCCTGCGCGCCAGATCCATCAGCCAGTCCAGATCCTTTTCGCGCTGGGGCTTGTAGACGCTTCCTGCCTGGCAGAACCGGCAGCCGCGTATGCAGCCCCTCATGATCTCGAGGGTCACGCGGTCCTGGATAATGCGCATAAAGGGAACGATGGGCTTTTCCGGATAGTAGCTGCCGGTCAGGTTCATCTCGACTACGCGCTTCACCTTTGCCGGCGCCTCTGGGCAGTTGGGCGTAAACGAGGCGATCGTACCGTCCTCACCGTAAGTGACGTCATAGAGCGAGGGGACGTAGATGCCGGGGATGGAAGCTGCGCGGCGCAGGTACTCGCGCCTGCCAAGGCCTTTCGCGCGGGCGGCTTTATATTCATCCACCACGTCATACATATTCGTCTCGGCCTCGCCGATATAGAACATATCAAAAAAGTCCGCCACGGGCTCGGGATTGTAGGTACAGGGGCCGCCTCCGATCACGATCGGATCGTCCTCGCCCCGGTCCTTTGCGAGCAGCGGAATTCCCGCCAGATCCAGGACCTGGAGGATATTCGTATAGCACATCTCATACTGGAGCGTGATCCCCAGGAAATCGAAATCCCTGACCGGGTCCTGGGACTCCAGGGCAAAGAGCGGGATATGCCTCTCGCGCATGATCCTGTCAAGGTCAGGCCACGGGCTGTAGAGCCGCTCGCACCATATGTCCTCGCGGCGGTTAAGCATCTCGTATATTATCGGCAGACCCAGATGGCACATGCCCACGTCGTAGACGTCGGGAAAGCACATGACGTATCTGACCATGCCGGGTTTCAGATCTTTGTGCACGGAATTCAGCTCGTTTCCCAGATATCTCGCCGGTTTGTCGACGCTCATGAGCACGTCATGCGGAAGGGCTAATTTTCTCATTCTCTCTCAAGTATGTCCTTTTGAAGATTCGGTAAAAAGTGTATGTTCAGGCTGTTTTCGGCGGGAATGCGGCCCGTCTTGTCCATCTCATCGTAGGTGAAGCTCTTGCGCCCGCCGGCCTCTGCCCGGTCCCAGAAAAGCTTCATGTCCCGGTAGGGCATATAGTAGAACTCGTTTTTATGGGCGTAGTAGATGATAAAAAAAGCGATCCCCTGCTGTTTTTCAAAATCATCCATAAAAGCGATCTGGTGCTCCTGGACGTTCTGAAGGGAAAACGTATCCACATGGACTTCCTTTGCGTCAAAGCATATCGGTATGCCCTGCACGACCCCGAGATAGTCCACGGTGCTCTTCTGATCGAAGTATGCGAGGGTGATGTGCTTTGTCGCCGAATCGATGTTTACGGGCGTGATCGGAGTCGGGATCTTCTGTATCAGCGCCAGACCGGCGTCCCTGTAGCGGGTTATCGTGTAATTGATGAGGTCTTCAAGCGTGGAGCCGCGAAGGCCGTGTTTTCCCCATGTCGCCATATCTACTCTCCCATGGAAAGCCCCAGAAGGGCCGCCGTATCGGTGAAATCCTTTGGCGGAGCCGCAATAAAGCGCTCGCCGGTATCCTTAAATACGAGCTCGTACGAGTGCAGCAGCTGCCTGCGCGCAAGCGACAGATCGGCCGCTCCGTATTTCTTGTCTCCGACTATCGGATAGCCGAGGTACTGCATCGTGGCCCGGATCTGATGGGTCTTGCCCGTCAGTAGCTTTACGCGGACGAGGCTGTAGCCGCCTTTTGTATCGAGAGGATAGATCTCCGTCGATACGTGCTCCCCTCCGGATGATCCGTCTGCGCCAAGGCTGACGGTATTTGACGCGGCATCCTTGGTCAGATAACCGTCAAAGCCCGTATTTTGGCTTAATTCGCCCCTGACTATCGCGAGGTAATACTTGTCCGCCTTTCGCTCGCGGAAGGCCTCTGAGAGGCTCTGGAGGCCTCTGAGCGTCTTGCCCGCCGTGATGAGTCCGCTCGTATTGCGGTCGAGCCTGTTGCATACGCCCGGAGAAAAGACTTTTCTGCCATCCGGGTCATCCCCGCGTCTGTCGGCGAGATACGCAGCAAGATACTCGCACAGCGAGATATCTTCGGGATGTGCCTTCTGGGAAAGCATCCCGGCTGGTTTGTTGATAAATATCACGTCATCGTCCTCGTAGATAATATCAAGGTCGATGCGCGGGATCCCGGAAGCCTTATCTGCGCCGGCGGTAAACTTTTCAAGAGTCTCGTCGGAGAAAAAGAGCTTTATATGGTCTCCGCTTTGAAGTATCTCGGACCCGTCGGCTTTTGCTCCGTTCAGGGTTATGTTCTTTTTCCTGAGCATCTTATAAAGAAAAGACCTGCTTGCCTGACGCAGGTATTTTCCCAGGTATTTATCAAAGCGGCCTCCGGCCTCGCCGGGACTGATGATTATCTCTCTCATATCACATGCAGGTAAGAATCAAAGTCTCTTTGATCAGCTCTGCTCTCTTCTCGTCCGCGCAGGGCTTAAGTCCGTTCACTGCCTTAAGGAAGCTGTCAAAGTCCTCGTAGATCTTGAACGAGGTCGTTACGCCGCGTTTTTTAAGCAGGTCGGTTATATGGGCCTCAGGGCGGAAGCGCTCCTTCAGTTTGGCGGGGGCGTACGCGGCGATCCCCGAGGCGTAGATTATGGCAAAGGCAAAAAAGTGTCGCTTGCCGTCGCCGTCCACGACCACCAGATCCGAAAGGAGCATGCCGGGCTCT
>CAMOQY010000091.1 GCA_946623295.1 uncultured Lachnospiraceae bacterium
GGCGGAAACGCTACGCTGTGGTTTGAAGACGGAGCCTGGACGACGCTTACGCTTACGGTAGGATACAAGATCAACAAGAACTGGACCACCGGAGAAGAGACGCTGGAGCAGATCGCGACAGATCCTGTCTCTTCGATCGAATTGTTCACCGGAAGCGGGACTGATTCGAAGACGGTCTATATCGACAATATTAAGATCAAAGAGACCGAGTACGTGCTTGATATCACTCAGGGTGTGGACTTTGAAACAGCCGGTATGGAAGCAGCGATCACCAATGCAGGCAGCAACTTTGCCAATGCGGACAGAGTTGCGTATGCGGATGCAGGGCTTTCGGTTCCCGCCAGCAAGGGTTCGCACGGCATGAAGCTTTCCGGCAACACCAACCGCTGGCCGCACATGCAGATCCACTTCGGCACTACGCTTGCCGCGGGCGGAGTCATCAGCTTTGAGGCGTACGTAGATCCTACAAACGTTGCGGACAACAATACCAATATCCAGTACAATCTGCAGCCGCGTGAGCCCAGGCCTGAGGGCCAGTGGAAGGGCCACGCAAAGGGTGAATGGACGACGTACACGGTCAACGTCAGAGAGCAGGACGTACAGAATGGTTACGTTCAGATATTCTTTGATATAACCGCGGTCACAGGCGGAGATGACAGCACTGATCCTCAGGTGATCTATATCGATAATCTGTCATATGCTGCGCCTGCACAGGTATACGTGCTTGATATCACTCAGGGTGTAGACTTTGAAACATCAGGCATGGAAGCAGCGATCACCAGGTCCGGCAGCAATTTTGCAAGCGCCGAGCGAGTTACCTACACTGATGCCGGCATTTCCGCACCTGCGAACGGCGGCACGTACGCCATGAAGCTTTCCGGCAATACCAACCGCTGGCCTCATTTCCAGATCCATTTCGGGACTACGCTCACGGAAGGCAGTGTTATAACGTTTGACGGATACGTTGATCCGACGAACGTAACGTCCGATAATACAAACATTGCTTATGACGGCGGGGGATTCCCGGAGAAGCATGATGCTGACCACCCCAACGGCGACTGGACAGCACACGCAAAGGGTACCTG
Source organism: uncultured Lachnospiraceae bacterium (assembly GCA_946623295.1). Taxonomy (GTDB): domain Bacteria; phylum Bacillota; class Clostridia; order Lachnospirales; family Lachnospiraceae; genus UBA3774. Next base: position 1,086 of record CAMOQY010000091.1, read on the forward strand.
GACAAGCTATGAGGTTTACGTCAGGAGCACGGACGTAGCGAACGGATATGTGGATCTCTATTTTGACATAGAGACAGCCGCAGGTAATGACAGCACTGATCCTCAGGTGATCTATATCGATAATCTGGCTTATACACCTGCCTCATAAGCGGTATTGGATTTCTGACTGATCCAAACGGGGAGCGATCCCCAAACAAAAGCGGCCCGCATCTGCGGGTGCGGGCCGCACTACAAAGGGGAGATTATTATGAAAAAAAGATACGATAGTCCTGACCTTTGCTGCGTACTGTTTTTTGCAGACAGGGTCGACCTTCTGGTAACGAGCCTGAACGGACAGGATGAAGGCAGCGGCTCGGAGATCGACTGGGAAGATCTTAATAACAACTAAGAGGAAGTTATAAATGGCAAAGGAAACTACAGAATTGACCTGGGAAGGCAAAAAAAGCCAGATCAAGCTGTCTATATACGAAGTTAAGAGAAAGATCCAGAAGGCTCTTTTTGGAAAGATCAGGTTTAAAAAATCCCTGAAGGCAAATACCAAAAAGAATATTTTCGTGTGGTCGATGCTGGCTCTGCCGCTTTTGAACCTGCTTGTTTTCTGGCTGTACGTGAATATCGATTCCATACTGCTGGCTTTTAAAAACATCGACTATGCGGCAGGCGGAGTAGAGTACTGGACTCTGGACAATTTCAAGACCATATACCAGATGTTCACTGAGCATACCGAAGGTTACGATCTGCTGCTCTACGGCGCGAATACGATGAAATACTGGCTGCTGGGCACGGTATGGAGCATTCCTCATTCCATCCTGCTCACCTACGTATTCCATAAAAAGATCAGAGGCACCAAGTTTTTCCGAGTTGTACTGTATCTGCCGTCCATAATCGCGGCAGTCGTCCTCGCCGGTATATTTGAAGCATTTATATCGGGAAAGGGCGTTCTCGGAAAGATACTTATAGATGTATTTAACGTGGAAAGAGTACCTGCCTGGTTCCAGGAAGTCGAATACGCGACGCCGATGCTGCTTTTCTATTCGTTCTTCTTTGGCTTTGCGGGAAGCTATATCCTCTTCAGCGGAGCTATGGCAAGGATATCCAGGGAAGTGCAGGAAGCTGCCGCGCTCGACGGAGCCACGATGTGGCAGGAGCTCTGGCATATCACCATCCCGATGATGTGGCCGACCATCTCCATGACTATAGTTACGAGCTTCGCCGGTATATTCGGCGCTACGGGCGCCATCCTGCTGTTTACGCCAAATCTGCCGCCGACGTTTACTTTCGGATACTGGATATTCGATCAGGTCAGAAGGTACAATGCCTACTACCTGCCGTCGGCGCTCGGCTTTGTGTTTACGCTGATCGCTTACCCGATAGTGCTGCTGGTCAGGAAACTGGTCACCAGTATCTACGCGGATGTGGACTAAGGAGGCAGGGAAATGAGCGCAAAAAAGAGAGACATCCTGGAACGCAGAAGAACTGTCCCGGAGCGGATATTCTTTATCGTTGCCTTCCTTGTCCTGGCCGTCTGGACCATCATAGTACTGTACATGTTCTTCTGGGCGCTGATGAGTGCCTTCAAGACGAATATAGATTATCTCAGAGAGCCTCTGGCGCTTCCCGACCTGCTGCATCTGCAGTGGGAGAACTTCACTCTTGCGATAGATCTGCTCGAGTTCAACAACGTAGGCTTCTTTGGAATGCTGTGGAACAGTATATGGCTCGTTTTCGGTTCGTCGATACTTGCCTCGCTTTCCATATGCGTGACAGGCTACATATTTGCCCAGTATGAGTTCAGGGGAAGAGAGCTGCTTTTCAAGATAGTGCTTTTTATAATGATCATACCTATCTACGGCTCGCTCCCTGCCACCTACAGGCTGATCTACAGTCTGGGGCTGAACGATTCGCCTTTGTATCTGGTGACGCAGATCGGCGGCTTCAGCGCAAATATGATGATCACCTACGGCTTCTTTAAGGGCGTGCCCAGAGCTTACCGCGAGGCTGTGTACGTGGACGGAGGCAGCGACTGGAAAGCCTTTACCACCATCGGCCTGCCTATGGGAAAAAATATCCTGATAGCATTTTTCCTGCTGAATTTCGTACAGTTCTGGAACGATTACAATACTCCGCTGCTGTACTTTAACGAACGCCCCACTCTGGCGCTTGGACTCTATGCCTTCCAGCAGGAGATCCAGTACGCGGCCAATTACCCTGCCTACTTTGCCGGCGCGCTTATCGCCATGATCCCGATACTGCTTATCTTCATATTCTTCTCGGATAAGCTGATGGGTCAGATGTATTCCGGCGGCCTCAAGGGATAAGATCAGGAGAATCTGTATGAAGAAGATCAGTCTTAACGGTACATGGAAGCTTTGCGGAGCTGGATATGAGTGCGAGGGCACGGTGCCCGGGACGGTTTATTCTATCCTGCTGGAGCGGGGACTGATGGAGGATCCGTTCTATCGCTGCAACGAGCTGGATGCGTATAAGCTTCTTGAAAACGAGTTTACGTTTTCGAGGCAGTTTGCCTTTGAGCCGGACGGCAGCCGGGTGCTGCTGCGCTGCGAGGGTCTTGACACGCTCTGCGATATATATGTGAACGAAAAGCATGTCTCACATACCGAAAACATGCACAGGACCTGGGAATTTGACGTGACGGAGCTCCTTACGAGCGGTACGAATACCATCCGCATAGTCTTTTATCCCCCGATACCGTTTATTACGGAAAAACAGAAGCAGGAGATGCTTTTTGAGCCGTGGCACTGCACTGCCGGAGCCGGATATATCCGCAAGGCTCACTGCATGCTCGGATGGGACTGGGGTCCCAGGCTTCCCGATGCGGGCATCTGGAAAGATATCGCTCTTATCGTGCTTGACAGCGCCAGGATAACAGACCTTCGCGTAGTCCAGCGCCATGAAGACGGCCGCGTATGGCTGACCGCCTCCGCTCAGACTGACAGGGAGGCTGACGTAAAGATCACGCTCACTTCTCCGGACGGGGAAAGCTGTCAGATCCCTCAGGGCACCGAGGTCGAGGTCAAAGATCCTCAGCTGTGGTGGCCTAACGGCCTTGGCGCGCAGCCGCTCTACACCGTGACCGCGCAGTGCGGAGACTGCGTGGAGACGCGCCGGATAGGTCTGCGCACTCTGAAGCTGATCCGCGAAAAGGATAAATACGGGGAGTGCTTCTGCCATGAGGTAAACGGCGTACGCTTCTTTGCCATGGGCGCCGACTATATCCCCGAGGATAATATCCTGACGAGGGTCACTCCCGAAAAGACGTATGAACTGATAAAACGCTGCCGCGACGCGAATTTCAACGCGATCCGCGTGTGGGGCGGCGGTGTGTACCCGAGAGATCCGTTCTTTGACGCCTGCGATGAAATGGGTATCGTGGTGTTCCTCGATATGATGGTCGCCTGCGTGACCGTGAGCAATGAGCCCGAGATGAGAGATAACATCAGGGAGGAGATCCGCGACAATCTGAGGCGGATCAGACATCACGCGTCGGTGGCTCTCATCAGCGGAAACAACGAAGTGGAAGAGATGTACGCCTACGGGGAAGCCAAGGACTACCCGGATATGGTCGACACCTACCTTTACCTCTATGAGGAGATGATCCCGGAGCTGGTAAAGGAGCTCTGCCCGGAGATCTCGTATATTCCTTCCTCACCGACGAGCTGCGGACATTTCATCGATCCGAGAAACGAAAACGCCGGAGATTCCCATTACTGGGAGGTCTGGCACGGTGAAAAGCCTTTTTCCGATTACAGAAAGCACTATTTCAGATATCTTAGCGAGTTCGGCTTCCAGTCGTTCCCGAGCGAAAAGACCATCAACGCTTTTACCGAGCCGGAGGAACGCAACATATTCAGCCGTACGATGGAGATGCACCAGCGCAACGGTCTCGCGAACGGCAAGATACTGAATTATCTGTCCCAGACCTACAGGTATCCTTCTCAGCTCGGGACTCTGGCGTATGCCTCCCAGCTCCTTCAGGCCGAGGCGATGCGCTACGGAGTCGAGCATCTGCGCCGCAACCGCGGGAGATGCATGGGCACCCTCTACTGGCAGCTCAATGACATCTGGCCTACCGCGTCCTGGTCGAGCATCGATTACTACGGCAGGCTCAAGGCCCTGCACTACTTTGCGAAGCGCTTCTACAGCCCGGTCATGATCAGCTGCAGGGAGAGCGGAGAGAAGGATGCGAGATACTTCCCTACGGAGGATCCGAGAAACGGCTTTGTGCCAAAGGCCGCTCTGTGCGTGACCAACGAGACCCTCGCCGACGTTAAAGGAGATGTGGTCTGGGCACTGCGCAGCCGGTCGGGTGAGGTCATCAGGGAAGGCCGCAGTACGCTGACCGTACCCTCGCTTTCATCCGTATGGATGGATGAGATGACCTTTGAGGGGATCGATGTCGACCGCACCTACCTGAGCTTTGCTTTCGTGAGCGGAGGCAGGACTGTCTCTGAGGGGACCGTGATTTTCACTATGCCTAAGTATTTTGATTATCTGGATCCGCAGCTTTCCTGCACGGTAAACGGAGACGAGATCACCGTCTGCGCCGGAGCTTATGCTTCATACGTGGAGATCGACTCTCCGGATTCGGATTTTATCCTCAGCGATAATTACTTTGACATGAACGCAGGGAAAAAGACCGTAAAGGTACTCGAGGGAACTCCCGGGACCATCCGTCTGCGTTCGGTCTACGATATAAGATAAAGGGGGGCCTGTTTTGAAGAAGAGAGCACTGAATGTTTTACTTTGCGCGTCGCTGCTGCTTTCGCTGCTTGTTCCGGTCGGCGCGGTCCGCGCGTATGCCGCGGAGGGAGTGTCCTATACCGATGCGGCTCAGCTTTGCAGAGATCAGAGCGTTCCCGTCTCTTCCGGAAAAGTCTTCGGAGGCTGGTACGGCGATGCCGGACTTACAGAGCCGTACAAGGGGGCGGCCGAGATCAGCGGGAGCGCCTGG
>CAMOQY010000092.1 GCA_946623295.1 uncultured Lachnospiraceae bacterium
CGGGATCTACGAGACCTTCAGGCCGTGGCTTCCTGTCACCTACAGCAGTCTGGAAAGCAGCGGTGTGGACACTGCGGATATCATAATGGGAAATGACTGCTCGGGCGCTGTATACTGGGCGCTGGCCACGGTTGCGGACGTAGACTTCAGCGTTGTGAGGGAGATGATTCCCTCAAATGAATGCGGGCTGGTCTTCCCGACCGTCGATGGCGTTGCTCCTCTGTCGTGTGATTATACCTACACCAACAGCAGCGGAAAAACCGTATCCGCTACTGAAAAGCAGTACACCGCTGTCATAATCGCGGAAAGCTTTTGTGATCTGGAAGATGCGCCCGATGCGGCCAATGATTATCAGAACATTACTGCCGCGCTTGCCCAGGACACTGTAAAGGAGAACATGTTTGCCTATTACAGCGCTCTTAAAAAGGGCGACGTGCTCGCGGGAAGCGCTCCCGAGGTAATGAACAAGCAGAACCCGGGTTATATCTACGGACACTGCATGCTTGTGGAAAGCGTCGATACGGCGAACCAGAGGGTCAAGGTGCTCCAGCACGGAAGCATGGGCACGGCAAACGCTCCCACTTCCCAGCAGGCGTATTTCAGCGGAAGCTCGATCAGTTCCTCCAGCTCCAGCTATTACGAGAACAACAAGCTTATCAGCCTGACAAGGACCAAGGCCCTTTCTACCGAGTGCCTGTGGAACTTCGGCTGGGTGAGCTTTGAGGATCTCTACAGCAATTATTACCTGCCGCTCACGCTTCCCGAATATACAGGCGGCGCGGACGAAGAAGGTATCGTGACTGTGGACAACAGCGAGATGGGCAAGCTTTATCTTGCATGCGGTACGGTCACGTCCGAAAAATACAGGCTTGAGTCCGTAACGATCAGGATCTGCAAAGAGGGCGGCGTGCTGCTTGACGAGGTAACGTTAAACACCTCCACTTACCGCTGGGGGCTTTACAGCAGCTCTACTCCCCAGCGTCTGAGGGAAAACAGCATCGATCTTGCGTCGTTTGCCCCGTATCTTTCACAGCTCGGGATGCAGGCCGGAGAGACGTACAGGTACACCCTTTCCGCGCATCTTTCAAACGGCAGGGATTACACTCTGAAGGATTACATGTTTGTATATTGACCGTGCAAAAACCAACATCAGCGGTCTGAATTTGGTATATTTTGCAGATGGGCTATTGACTTTATTTTTCCAAAAGGATAAAATTAGTAGCGCAGTAATGGAAAACTTGAGAGGTGTATTTATGAAGTACTATAATGAGCCTGATCTGGAACTTGTCGAGAATATCACTCCTGTAGTTATGGCCGGCGAGTTCTCGCTTGAGGATGACGATTTCGAGAATGAGCAGCAGGAACCTTGACGTCCAGTATCGCGTGCTCGGTTCGATAGCTACCAACGTATACTTCCTTATCAATAAAGATACAAAGGAAGGCATAGTTGTCGACCCGGCTGACAATGCGGACTACATAGCTGAGCAGTTCAGACTGAGAGGCTATGATCTCAAGGCGATCTTACTCACACATGGTCATTTTGACCATTTTTACGGAGCTTCGGAGCTTAAAGAGCTGACCGGGGCTCCTATTTATGCGTATAAGGACGAGGCTCAGGTGCTCGCCGATACCTATTACAACCGCTCCGCCGTCTGGGCGGAGCCGCGTACGCTCACGCCTGACTATCTTTTTGACGACGGCGAGGAGTGCGAGCTGGCAGGCCTTAAGTTCCGGGTGATCCACACTCCCGGGCATACCGTCGGGAGCTGCTGCTTTTACTTTGAAGATGAGGGTGTGCTGATCGCCGGAGATACGCTTTTCTTTGAATCCTACGGGCGTACGGATCTCGGTACGGGGAGCAGCGCGGCCATCATGCGCTCGCTGCGGGACATCCTCTTTAAGCTGCCTCCGGAGACAGTCGTCTATCCCGGACACGGCGATTTTACCAGCATCGAACATGAGCTCGAATACAATCCGGCAGCGCCGTAAAGCCTTTGGATCATCTGATGAGTTAGTTAATTATTTTCCGCTTTACATACAGCCTGCGGTATGCTATATTCACTAAGGTTACAACATGTTACCTTTAAATCGGTACGAGATACCGGCAAGGCTGACTAAATATTCACTGCGGTTATCATGCCTTGTCATATCATGACAGGGCATTTTTTTGAGAAGGAGAGCAGCGGACTTTTTATTCAGCGACCCACCGGCTTTTGCCGAAAAATCTTTCAGGAGGGTTTTAAAATGAAACTGGTTTACGACATTAAGGACAAACCGAGATTCGGACAGGTTCTGATCTTTGCGTTCCAGCAGCTGCTTGCTATCCTGGCCGCCACGATCGCCGTCCCCATGATCACCGGCAACGGTATGTCTCCCGCGGCAGCGCTCTTCGGCGCAGGCGTAGGTACACTGGTGTATGTGCTCTTTACCAAGGGCCGCAGCCCGGTCTTCCTGGGTTCGTCTTTCGCTTTCCTCGGCTCTCTGGCCGCTGCCTTCGCGGGCGCTGTGTCTGTTGAGGCCGGTTATGCCGGACTGATCATCGGCGCATGCATCGCCGGTCTGGTCTATGTAGTTCTTGCGATCATCGTCAAAGTCGCCGGCGTCAAGTGGATCAATAAGCTGATGCCCGCGCAGGTTATCGGACCTACCGTTGCCATCATCGGACTTTCGCTCGCAAGCAACGCCGCAGGCGATCTTCAGACCGCAAATGCCGGCGGACATACTCTGGTAGCCGTTCTCTGCGGCCTGGTCACCCTTCTTGTGGTTACTGTCTGCTCGGTATACGGCAGCAAGTCCATGAAGCTTATCCCCTTCATTATCGGTATCCTGGCCGGCTACGCTCTGGCAGCTATCCTGACCGTGATCGGTACCGCCGCCAATATCCCCGAGCTTCTCATCTGCGATTTCTCCAGATTCGAGACCATGAGCGCTATCGAGGTCCCCGAGTTTACCTTCCTGACTGCCCTCAAGGGCGTGAAGGATGTGGACGCGACCTACATCCTCAAGCTTGTTGTGGCATACCTGCCTGTTTCCTTCGTAATCTTCGCCGAGCATCTGGCCGACCACAAGAACATCTCCTCCATCATCGAGCGCGACCTGCTTGAGGATCCCGGCCTTCACAGGACCCTGATGGGCGACGGCATCGGATCTTTTGCCGGCGCTGTCTTCGGCGGCTGCCCCAATACCACTTACGGTGAGTCCATCGCCTGCGTCGCCATCACCGGCAACGCCTCCGTCATCACCATCATCACCACGGCCTGCCTGGCCATGCTGATCTCCTTTGTAGGGCCTTTCGTGACTTTCCTGAGCTCCATCCCGACCTGCGTTATGGGCGGCGTCTGCATGTCCCTGTACGGCTTCATCGCCGTTTCCGGTCTTAAGATGGTCCAGAAGGTCGACCTTGAGGACAACAGAAACCTCTTTGTAGTCTCCGTCATCCTCATCGCCGGTATCGGCGGCCTGAGCCTGACCTTCGGACAGGTCACGATCACTACGATCGCTACCGCTCTGATCCTCGGCATCATCTTCAATCTGGTACTCTCCGGAAAGAAAAAGAAAGAGGATGCTGAGCAGTAAGTAAACAATTACGGGCTGCCGGCGCGCGCGCAGGGCTGACCCGCAGAAAGATTTAAACCGCCTCGTCATGAGGCGGTTTTTTCTTTGGGACATATGGCCGGATTTTTGTCAATGACAAACCTTCGTCTGATATTGAGTGCCAGGGAATCAGATGATATGGTATAAGCGTTTTAGAGTATCTATACAAGGAGATCATATATGTTCTGTGAGAACTGCGGAAAAAATATACCGGACAGCGTCAAATTCTGTCCGTTTTGCGGCGCAAAGATCGAAGCTGCCGTTGATGAACAGGCAGGCGGCGCCGGCGGATCCCAGCCCGGTCAGCAGACGTGGCAGCAGCCTCAACCGGGCGGTCAGCCGTATCAGCAGCCTCAGCCGGGCGGCCAACCGTATCAGCAACCTCAGCCCAGTCAGCAGACGTGGCAGCAGCCACAGCCCGGCAGCCAGCCGTATCAGCAGCCATGGAACGCCACCCCAACTGCCGCGTATGGACAGCAGCCCGGAAGATCCGGATCAAAGACCGCGATCATCATCATAGCAGTCGTACTTGCTCTGGCAGCGATCGGCGCAGGTGTTTATTTCTTTTTCTTCAGGGACGCTTCCGGCGGGAGCGGACAGGCTGGCGGTGCCACAAAGGCTGCGGAGGCAGCATCGGATCCGTATACTGCCGAAGCTCCTGCGACCAAAGCTCCTGAGGCCGACCCTCCTTTTACCCTGGCTCCCGCGACAGAGCCTCCGGCCACCGAGCCTCCCGCTGAGGAACCGTCAACGACTGCTCCCGTGCAGGTCACGGACATCTACAGTATGCCCGAGCCCTATGATTTTGACTGGTTTATTGCCGACGTCAACGAGGGCCGTCCGTCCGATTCCGTGCCGGTGACTGATCTTAAGACGCTGACGGGACGCTGGAAAGTCGTTATCACTTATCTGGAGGGTGATGAGACCGCGGATTATTTTGATATAGTAGCAGAGGAACTCTGCGTTGGAGAAATAAATACGGACGGGACCAGCTTTTCCATGACGCTCAGCCCGATCTCCATACTCTACGGCGATCAGGACGGCTGGCAGCCTGAAAGCGGATTCACCTACGACTGCACCGGCAGCTCTCAGGCGGATGGCACTGTGTATATGACAGGGAGCCTCGGCGCGGTCACGCTCAGCGAGTTTTATTATGCGGATTCGTGCCAGAGAGTGGTGGGCGTGGTAGTTCTGCCCAGCGGCGAATACGCGTATATCGGATTTACGAGGCCATGACAATTACTATCTTTATATAACTCCCATGGAGGCTGCGGCGGACTTGTTCCGTCCGCAGTCTCTGTCTTTTACAGCGCCGGTGATCCGGTATAAAAAAGCCTACAGCTTGAGCAGTCTTGCAGCCTTAAGCACCGCGCACTGGGTCTTTGCGTCGGTTATCGAGCCGTTCATCACCTCTTCAACGAGAGTGGAAAGCGGCACTTTTTTTACGTCGAGGAATTCGTCGGGGTCGAGCTCCTGTGCTCCCTCGTGAAGGCCTCTCGCCATGTACATGGTGATTGTCTCGTCACAGTATGCGGCGGCGGGGAAAAACAGCCCGAGACAGGTCCATTCGTCCGCCGAAAGGCCGGTCTCCTCGCGGAGCTCGCGTTTTGCAGCCTCAAGGATGTCTTCATCTTCACTGTCGAGCTTGCCTGCGGGGATCTCGGTGATGACCCGGTCGATGGGGTAGCGGTACTGTCGCTCCACATAGACCATGCCGTCTTCAGTGACCGGTATCACGCACACAGCCCCGATATGGCGGATCAGCTCGCGCGATGCGCTTTTGCCGTTGGGCAGGATTACCGTATCGTCCTTCAGGTGCAGGATCCTGCCGCGGAATATATCCTCCGACGCGGCCTGTCTTTCGCAGAGTCTGCTGTATTCGTCTTTGTTATAGCTTTTGTCATCGTATTCTCTCATGGTTATCCTCCGTTTATCAGAGTGGAGTTTATCATAAAAACGGTGTGTTTTCCACACTCAAAAGTCCAAAGTAAATGCTATTCATTTCAGTGCGTTTGTGCTAAAATACTATTCGTATTTTTATGCCCTTTGCAAAGCGCGCGTGCGGGGCCGGGGCCCCGGAAGCGCCGGTGCGCCAGCCGCAGGAGCGGCCGGAGGGCAGGCAGAAAGGAAGATCTGAATGAATTACGATGTTATCATCATAGGCGCAGGCCCGGGAGGTATTTTTTCAGCCTATGAGTTTGCAAAAAAATCGAACCTTAAGGTCGCGGTGCTGGAAGCCGGAAATGTGCTCGAAAAGCGCCGCTGCCCGATCGACGGCAAAAAGATAAAGACCTGTATCGGCTGCAAGCCCTGTTCCATCATGAACGGCTTCGGCGGGGCGGGAGCTTTTTCAGACGGCAAATACAATATAACCAACGATTTCGGCGGAAACCTCTACGAGTACATCGGCAAGGAAAAGG
>CAMOQY010000093.1 GCA_946623295.1 uncultured Lachnospiraceae bacterium
GGAAGAAAATCTTAAGCTCAAGAACGAGTGGGAAAAAGAAAACCGCGAGCGTCGTTCTGAGATCCAGAAGATGGAAAACCGCCTTCAGAATAAAGAAGAGAATCTCGACCGCAAGATCGAGTCTCTTGAAAAGCGCGAGGCTAACTACGCTGCAAAGGAAGAAATGCTCAGCAAGCGTCACCGCGAGCTCGAGCAGATGATCGAAGGTGAAAAGGTCGAACTGGAAAAGATCTCCGGTCTGACCACGGAGGAAGCAAAGACCTACCTGCTTCAGCTTGTCGAGGACGACGTAAAGCACGAAAAGGCTAAGCTCATAAAGGAGCTTGACGCTCAGGCAAAGGAAGAGGCGGGGAAAAAGGCAAAGGAGTACGTGGTCACCGCCATCCAGAAATGCGCTGCCGACCACGTAGCCGAGACCACGATATCTGTCGTATCTCTTCCGAGTGATGATATGAAGGGCCGCATCATCGGCCGCGAGGGCCGCAATATCCGCGCCCTTGAGACTCTTACCGGTGTGGAGCTCATAATAGACGATACTCCCGAGGCCGTCATTCTTTCGGGCTTTGATCCCATGAGGCGCGAGGTCGCCAGGATCGCTCTGGAGAAGCTCATCGCCGACGGGCGTATCCATCCCGCCAGGATCGAGGAAACAGTAGAAAAGGCCCAGAAAGAAGTCGAGGCCATGATAAAGGAAGCCGGAGAGAATGCTCTCATCGAAGCCGGTGTGCACAGCCTGCACCCCGAGCTGGTAAGGCTCCTTGGAAAGATGCGCTTCCGTACGAGCTACGGGCAGAACGCTCTCAAACACAGTATCGAGGTCGCGCAGCTCTCCGGACTTCTGGCAGGCGAGCTCGGTCTGGACGTGCGTATGGCCAGACGCGCAGGACTGCTTCATGATATAGGCAAGAGCCTTGACCATGAGATGGAGGGTTCGCATATCCAGATAGGCGCGGATCTTTGCCGCAAGTATAAGGAGCCGGCAATCGTCGTCAATGCCGTCGAGTCCCATCACGGCGACGTGGAGCCGACGAGCCTTATCGCCTGCATCGTACAGGCCGCGGATACGATCTCTGCCGCGAGACCCGGAGCCCGCAGAGAGACGCTCGAGACCTACACGAACCGTCTCAAGCAGCTTGAGGAGATCACGAATTCCTTTAAGGGCGTCGAAAAGTCCTTTGCCATCCAGGCCGGACGCGAGGTCCGCATAATGGTCATTCCCGAACAGGTGAGTGACGACGACATGGTGATCATGGCCAGAGATATAGCCAAGCGCATCGAGGACGAGCTGGTCTATCCGGGACAGATCAAGGTCAACGTCATCCGGGAGTCGAGGGTGTCCGATATAGCAAAATAAACAGATCTCAGGAACGGCAGCAGCCGTTCCTGAAGTATAATAGGGGATTTCTTTCTTTTCTAAAGTTCGGAGCTAAAAGGGGTTAAGATGAATATCGTTTGTCTTGATATGGAGGGTGTCATCACACCGGAGATATGGATCGCCTTTGCCGAGGCCGCCGGGATCCCGGCGCTCCGGCGCACTACAAGGGACGAGCCGGACTATGACCGCCTCATGCATTACCGCATGGATATCCTCAGGGAGCACGGTCTGGGTCTGGCCGATATACAGAGGGTCATAGCCGGGATAGATCCGCTCCCGGGCGCGGGAGCCTTCCTTGACAGCCTCAGGGAGCTGACACAGGTGATCATACTCAGCGATACGTTTGAGGAGTTTGCCATGCCGCTCCTTGCCAGGCTGGGCAGGCCGGTGATCTTTTGCAACAGCCTTGAGACCGATAAGGACGGGATGATATCCGGCTACAGGATGCGCACTGTCCCTTCAAAGCTCAACACCGTCCGGGCGCTCCAGTCAATCGGCTTTACGCCCATCTGCTGCGGGGACAGCTACAACGATCTGGATATGATCCGCGCGGGCAAGGCCGGTTTCCTCTTCAGGACGACTCAGACGATAAAAGATGAGAATCCTGAGATCAAAGCATTTGATGAGTACGATGAACTGCTTGAGGCAATTAAGGCAGCTCTCTGAATAAAAATTTTGGAGGTCAAAAACATGTCTACTTCATTGTCAAAGGTTGCCATGGCGGTAAAGGCGTCGTCTACGCTTGCAATATCCGCAAAGGCAAAATCTCTCAAGGCTTCCGGGCTGGATATCGTCAGCTTTACCGCGGGCGAGCCCGATTTCAACACTCCCGGTAATATCCGCAGCGCCGCCATAGACGCCATCAACGCAGGCAAGAGCAAATATACCGCGGCCGCGGGAATGCCGGAGCTTCGTGCGGCAGTATCAAAGAAATTCAAGGAATACAACGGCCTTGACTACGAGCCGGATCAGTGCGTTGTCAGCAACGGTGGAAAACAGACGCTCCACAACATCTTCACGGCGATAATCAATCCCGGAGATGAGGTCATCATCCCCGTTCCCTTCTGGCTCAGTTATCCCGAGATAGTGCGTCTCGTAGGCGGTGTGCCTGTATTTGTGCAGTGCGACCGCGAAAACGGCTTTAAGCTGACGGCTGAAAAGCTTCGCGCCGCTGTTACGGACCGGACAAAGGCTCTGGTCATAAATTCTCCGTGCAATCCTACCGGCGCTGTCTACACAAAGGATGAGCTGGAGGCGATCGGCAACGTGGCCGTAGAAAAGGATTTCTATATCGTCGCCGACGAGATGTATGAGATCCTCAACTATACCGGTGAAAAGTGCGTGAGTATAGGTTCGATCTCCCCTGAGATATTTGCTCATACGATCACCTCGTCCGGCGTATCAAAGAGCTACGCGATGACCGGCTGGCGTATCGGCTACAGCGGCTCGTCAAAAGAGATCGCCACGCTGATCTCGAATATCCAGAGCCATCAGTCGTCAAATCCTTGCACGATCTCTCAGTACGCCGCGCTGGAAGCTCTGAATGGCCCGCAGGATGAGATATACGCTATGGCCAGGGTCTTTGAGGCACGCCGCGACCTTACCTACGGCAGAGTCAGCAAAATGCCGTATGTCGATTGCATAGAGCCTCAGGGCGCGTTCTATCTGTTTGTGGACTGCAGCGCGCTTGTCGGCAGGAAGTACAAGGACCGCGAGATAACTTCCGTTATGGACGCCGCGGATATCCTTCTGACCGATTTCCTGGTTGCCGTTATCCCCTGCGCCGACTTCGGGATGCCGGATTACATCAGGATCTCGTACGCTACCTCTGAGACCGAGATCAACAAAGGCCTCGACCGTATCGAGAGCTTCCTCAAAGAGCTCAGATAATGCTGATACGTGTTTTACAGGGACTGCGGATACACCGCAGTCCCTTTTTTTTAAAGTTCACAGAAAAAACACAATTCCATGACACAATCACCATAAATAGGTTTTATCATACAAGCTATAAAAAGCGGATGAGATAAGTTTGCTGAATACATATAACCAGGAGGAAATATCATGAATTACGAATGGGAAAAGACAGACAATTCCGATATCAGGCAGCAGGAGACTGCGGCGGAGCAGGCTGCGGAGAATACTGCATCCGCGCCTAAAGCATCCGATCCGGAGGTAAAGATCGTTTACTCTGATCCTCAGACCAGGAACCAGGCTCCGGCGCCCAAAAAGAAATCGGGAGCCAAAAAGGCTCTGCTCATCATCTTATGTGTCGTGCTCTTTGGCGCCGCGGCAGGCGGAGCATTTTACGGCATCAAGTGGCTGGCGGAAAAGAGCGGATCGGCTATATCGCAGAATCTGCCTCAGCCTCAGGGTGGCGAGAACCAGATTCCCGGTCAGCCCCCTCAGGATACGCCTCAGCTTCCCGGAAGCGATGATCCCAAGACAGGCAGCGGCATCCAGATCGATAATACAAATACCGGAAACGGTCTGGTAACTGGTATCGACGTCAGCGGGCTTGTGGAGGAAACGATGCCCTCGCTCGTACAGATCACTGCAGTAGAGATGGTAAGCACAAGTGATTACTATACCAATCCTTTCTATTTCTTCTTCGGCGGCGGAAACAGCAATCCGGGCGGCACTCAGGAGGCCCGCAAGAGCCTTGGCTCGGGCGTTATCGTCGGAAGCAGCGACGACGAGCTCTTTATCGTCACCAACGCCCACGTCACTGACGGAGCGGACAATCTTTCGGTTACCTTTGAGGACGGCGAAAGCTGCGACGCATATCTCAAGGGAAGCGATTCCGACATAGACGTCGCGCTTATCTGCGTGAAGATATCCGAGATGAAGCAGACCACTCTGGATTCCATCAAGATCGCCGCTATAGGTGATTCGGATACCATCAAGATAGGCCAGCAGGTAGTCGCCATCGGCAACGCGCTCGGATACGGCCAGTCGGTGACCACGGGCATCATCAGCGCTCTCAACCGCACCACGACCACGTCCACAAAGGGCCTGATCCAGACTGACGCGGCTATCAACCCCGGCAACTCGGGCGGCGCGCTCTTTAATATCAACGGAGAGCTGATCGGCATCAACAACTCCAAGTCCGTGGATTACGAGGTCGAGGGTATCGGCTACGCGATCCCTATCAATGAGGTCATGCCGCTTGTAGAGGAGTATGAGCAGGCCAGGACAAGGGTAAAAGTAGATGAGAGCGAAGCATCCTTCCTCGGCATCAACGGCGCGGATATCGATTCCCAGGCTGCTCAGGTATACAATATGCCTACCGGAATATATATTACTGCGCTTGTTGCAAACGGTCCCTGCGAGCAGGCGGGTGTCCCGGAGCGCTGTGTGATCACAAAGCTCGACGGACAGAGCGTGTCCAACATGACAAAGCTCAAGGATCTCCTGACTTATTATGCGGCCGGCGAGACCGTGGATCTGACGGTACAGGAGCTGATAAACGGACAATACGAAGAGCATGTCTATCAGGTAACTCTGGGCAAGGCTTCCGACTTTAATCAGAACACTCAGCCCACTCAGCCCGCCAGACCCTGACAAATGCCGAAAATAATTGTAAATCCCGGTTTTTTATGATAGAATCCACTCTGCCGGTATCGTAATATGAAGATCAGAACGTCACGTTATGAGATAAAAGGTAAGAGTGTTCCCAGAGAGCTGTCCGGCCTGCGGATAGCTCTCTTTTCAGATACTCACAACAAGTATTACGGTCCCGGAGGAGAGCTTATAGTATCGCATCTGGAGGCTGAACAGCCTGATATAGTGATATTTGCCGGCGACGGCGTAAAAAAAAGCGCGCGCAATACCGACCCTGTAAAGGGCACGGAAAATGCCGCGGAGCTTTTTACCGCGGTCGCGTCGCGTTTTCCGCTGTACTACGTAAACGGCAATCACGAGCGAAGATGGCAGAAGCGCAGCCGCAATCTGCCGTATTATTCCGGCTACGTCAGGCAGCTCAAGGCTGCGGGGGTGCATTATCTCAGAAACGAAACTGCAGCCGCGGCCGGAGGGAGGCTCCGCATCACGGGGCTTGACCTTCCGCCGAAGTACTATAAAATGCGCAGGGGACGCCTGCCGCATCTTGCGTCTTTTATAGGCAGGAGCAGCGAAGATGCCTTTGATCTGCTGATAGCGCATACGCCGGCCTATTTTCCGGATTATGCCGCCTGGGGAGCCGATCTTACGCTCAGCGGTCATATCCACGGCGGCATCATAAGGCTGCCGTTTGTCGGAGGGCTTGTTTCGCCGCACAGACGTTTTTTCCCGAAGTACGATTACGGACTGTACGAGCTTGACGGACACAGCATGATAGTCAGCTCCGGAGCGGGTGACCACAAGCCTAGACTGACTTTCAACAATCCTTACGAAATAGTTATCATCACACTCATACACGAGGAGGCCGGGGATGGAGCTTAAATTTACTCTGCCGGTATTTGAGGGCCCGCTGGACCTTCTGCTGCATCTGATAGAGAAAAACAAGATCGATATATACGACATTCCAATCGCGGAGATCACGGATCAGTATTTTGAGTATCTGCGCGCCATGGAGGACGCTGATCTGGACGTGATGAGCGATTTTCTCGTGATGGCCGCGACTCTCCTGGATATC
>CAMOQY010000094.1 GCA_946623295.1 uncultured Lachnospiraceae bacterium
GATTCTGATACTGATCGTAAGCCAGAACCTTCATTCCAAAAGCCTGCGCCGCGCGCGACGTGATCTGCCCGATACGGCCGAGACCTATGATGCCCATAGTCTTTCCCTCGAGCTCGATACTCGGATAATCCCAGAAGCACCAGTCGCCTTCGCCGCCCCTGCGGCCTTTTCTGACCTCTCCGTCGTGATATCCGACGTGGTCAGTGATCTCGAGCAGCAGCGCTATCGCATGCTGTCCTATCGCCTCTGTTCCGTAGGAGGGCACGTTTGCCACGGGGATACCTAGGCTCCTCGCCGCTTTAACGTCCACGGTATTATAGCCAGTCGCTATAACACTGATGAATTTCAGATTCGGGCACTGCCTCAGATCTTCGGCAGTAACTTCGGTCTTGTTCAGAAAGACCACGTCCGCGTCTCCGATCCTTGCGGCAGCCTGTCCGGGCATGGTGCGCTCGTAGCGCGTCACCTCTCCGTACTTTTCAAAGCCGCTCCAGTCTATCTCCCCGGGATTCTCGCGGGGATGGTCCAGAATTACTATCTTCATTTCAGCTCCCTTACCGCATCCATTTCCTGGCGGTAGCCGCGCAGGAAGAAATCCTTGTCTGTAGCGAGCCAGAGCACGTTTGCGCCCATGGAGCGGTATTTCGCAGCCAGCTCCTCATCGTCGCAGAAGATACCGCAGGACTTGCCGTAACGCGCGCTGATATCAAAAACCTCCTGGATCGCGTCGCGCATCACGTCGGATCTTACGTTAAAGGGAGTCCCCAGCATGACGGACATGTCGTAAGGTCCGATCATGACCGCATTTATATACTCGCCGTACTCATCCAGGATCGCCGGCAGCAGGTCGATACCCTTGCGGGATTCTATCTGAGGCATCAGGAAACGGGTCTTGTTGAAATCAGCGGGGTTTTCGCCGGGTCTGAACTGTCCGTGTCCGCCGCAGCCCTTGCGTCCGATCGGCGCAAAGAAAAGCGCGTCAAGCGCCGTCCTGATCTGCTCCAGCGACTCCGTGCGGGGCACCATAATGCCGTCGCCGCCCATATCTACCGCCTTTGCCATCAGATGATACAGCGCGTCCTGTACTCTCATGATCGTAGGTACACCCATAAGGCGGCACACGTTCAGCGCCTGCTGCGCGTTCTGTGCATCAAAAACGCCGTGTTCCAGATCAAATACGATAAAATCAAGATCCTCCCTGTTCATCTGAGGGATGAGCAGCGGGGCGTTCAGCAGGGAAAGCGTGGTTCCTACAGTCTTCTCCCTGTTTTTGAGTTTTTCCGCAAAACCGTAGTATTTATCCATATGTATCTCCTCTTGCGCAAAAGCGCTTTACTTATCTGTCGTTATCTCCGCAGCGGCCCCGGGCGCGACCGGATACGTCCTGCCGCGGTACTCCAGCCAGAGCTCCGTGGCCGTCGGATTCATCACCTTCGTCCCGTCAGCGGAAAAGACCAGCTGCCTGTAGGCCTCCACGTAGTCATGGATCTCTATATTCGTGGCATACCAGATATCATCGCGTCCGCCCATCAGCTCACAAAAATCCTCTATGATCTTCCAGCTGTCCGTATCCTCAAATTCATAGCTGTGGCCCCACAGATAAAAAAGCATCGGGCGCCATCTGCGTTTCTCATTCAGGAATCTCTGCGCAAGCTCCATCAGATCCGGAACCGTATGGTGGCACGTGGGATCCCACTTCATCCAATCCTCCGGCAGGAGGAAAGCTCTCGAATCCGCGACGGTCCTGGCGTAGACGATACCGCAGCTTTTTGCGGCAGCTATCACAGAGTCGTTATACGTCCCGAACGGGTACGCCAGACCACGCACCATGCGCCCGTAGATCCGCTCGAGCGACGCGCGGTCTTCCTCTATCTCCCGCAGGCACAGCGGTGCCGGAAGCTGCTCGAGGAAAGGATGAGTCACTCCGTGACATGCGATCTCCATATCGCCCGCAGCGTGCAGCTCCTGACTTTCACTGAGCGTCAGCCGTCTGTGGCCGTGCTTTCCGACGTCGCCGACCGAGCCCTCCGGCGAGAACTGGCCGCTGTTTATATTAAATGTTCCACGGATGCCGTGCGCTCTCATGATGCCCGCGAGGCGGACATCCTCAGTCACGTTGTCGTCATAGCTGAGCGTCAGGGCCTTGACCCTGCCGCCAGGAAAACGCATAAAAACCGTACTCACGGTCATACCTCCTTCGCGCCTGACGCAGAATAATTACTTCCCGCCCTCATGCAGGGAGCGGTACTCCGCAGGCGAAACGCCGGTTATTTTTTTGAATGCTCTGCGGAAGCTGGAATCCAGAGAATACCCGACCGCCTCGGCGACCTCCCCGACTCTGATGTCGGACGAGGCAAGCAGCTCGCAGGCACGGTCGATCCTCAGCTTTTCGATAGCCGAAGACAGATTGATGCCGTACTCCTTGCGGTACAGATTGGATATGTAATTCTCGTGGAAATGGAAATTCCAGGCGATCTGCTTGATATTCAGACCGCTCTCCGTGTAATGCTCCCTGATATAATCGTTGATGCTTACAGCCAGCGTGTTCTGCACGCCGCTCTTTTTTTCGGTTATATTTCCTACCATTTCTATTATGGCCCTTTTCAATGACTCAAAGAATTTCTTTACGTCCTTCTCATGCATAAAAGCGCGGGCTTCCTCGGACAGGCTTATGTCCTGGCGATCCGCTACGGAAAGGACTGCGCTGGTGATCCTCATCTTAAGGAGGCTGATCGCCTCTGGAGTCAGCAGCCTGTTATTTTCCACGAAATTCTTCTCGTAGATATCGGTTATGACTGCATTTGCCTCGTCCGCAAGACCCGCGATCGTATAGTTGCTGATCTTGTCGTCCGTCTGCTCCGGATAGTAGACCACCTTGTCCGAAATATCGGCCTGTGAGTAAAAATGCAGGTTTTTGCCCGTATTTTCACTGAAGCGGATAGTCTCCATGGCCTGTTCGTACGAAAGATTGATATCCTCGAGCGAGTCTACCTGGGCGCCGACGCCGATCTGCAGATCCACGTTGTACTGATATTTGATCCTGACGCTGAGCAGCGATATTATCTCGTTTGCCAGCGTCAGATTATCAGACGAATTCAGTATGCATACCATCTCGTACGAAGATGTATTGACCGTCTCCAGATCCAGACCGATGTTGTTTTCCAGCAGATCGAGGATCATTTCGCCAAAGCCGGTATATCCGTCCCCGAAATACTCCCCCGCGGACTCTCCGAGCTGAACGCAGAGGACCGCAAACCTGTTGCCGGTCTCCTGAAGCTCAAGAGTCGCGATAGCCGCCTGTCTGTTGTCCTCATTCGCATAGCTGCCGTGAAGGAGCTGGCGCAGCACGCTTGCACGCTGAGACTTCTGCATTTCCTGCAGTTTCTCATGATAAAACCTGTTGCGGTACGCCGCCCTGTTCGCGTAGGTATGGAGAGTCTTAAGATCTGCATATTCGGTACCCGCGCCGGCATCACTGCCTTCCTCGCCGCGCAGCAATCCGAGGAGCTCCGAGATCTCCCGGTTGTTCTTGTGCGTGAAAAACACACAGAGCGAAAGACTCGCGATCACCAGCAGTACCGTGGGAAGAAGCGTGATGACGATGCTGCCCACGTTGCTCTCGCGTATGGGATCCGGGCAGAAGTACTTTATGATCCACCGTCCGTCATTGCACGAACGCGCGATGCCGTATACACCGTCCGCTCCCTCCACAGCGCTCAGCTCGCCGCCAAGTCCGGCCTCCGTCAGATCGCTGTATTCGTCGGATGAAGCGTATATGAGCCGGTCTCCGTCAAAGATGTAATACGCCGTGTCCTCTCCCGCAAGATCCGCAAGATCCTGAAAAAGAACCTGCGTATTCAGCGAAATAGCGAGTGTAGACGGGTTTTTAATACTCTGGTTGATGGGAACGGTAAGTCTGTATTCGATCACGTCCATCGGACGGCTGTCGCACACAACGTGCAAAGTCCCCGAAAAACCGCTGCTCCAGACCATATCGTCCAGCTCGCCGATCATATCCTCCGGCGTGCGGTCGGCAACTATGTACTGGTATCTGAAAAAGATCGACGCATCATCCAGTATAGTGCTCGAAGCAATGATCCTGCCTATAAATCCGTCGTAGAAGTAGGCTTCCGCAACGTTCTCATTTTTTGAAACGCCCATCAGAAGATCGCGCAGATTTCTGGCGCTCTCGAGAAGGTCCTCGCTTCCCGTGCTGTGGCCGAGCACGTAGGAGGAGAGCGAATTGCTCTGGGCGACCATATACGAAAGCTCTTCTACCGAGGTGACCTTTCGGCTCACACGGTCCACAGCCGATATGACAGATCTCTGGCGGTCGGCAACGATCTCATCCGTATAATTCTTCGCGATCTGGCTGCTGAGTATAAGCACTGACAGAACAGGCAGCAGTGCTATAGCCAGGTACGGCCAGGCCAGATTCAAAACGGATTTGATCTTAGATCCCATGTGAGCCTCTCTTAAGGATTACTTCTCTTCCTCCATCGTCGCCACGATCAGTGTATGATCCGCGCTGTTGGTGAAGTGGTATTTGATCTTATCGGAATTGCGCAGGAAAGCATTGAAATCCCAGCCTTCCTTGGTGCCGGTATGTCTGTTGTCGTTGTAGAACGGAAAATCCGCACATGTCCAGAAACAGACCTCCGGATCGACCTGCTTGTAAAGAGCAAGTGTGCCTCCGTTTGACCCGTGGTGCGCAGGCTGGAAGATATCGCTCTTCATGTAGCTGCCGAAGACCTGAGCCATCTGATTGTTCATACCCTGTTCGCAGTCTCCGAGGAAAAGCGCATTCTTTCCGCTGTCGGTAAAATTAAACCTCCACGCGCCGGACGTGGCATTCATCCAGGCCATCTCGTGCGGCCAGAAGTCTTCCTGCGCGAACAGGAATTCCAGCTCGCAGCCCGGCAGGTGCAGGACCTGGCCGGTGTGGTACACGTAGTGCTGCACATCCGGGAAATACGTATCGGCCGTATCCAGGAACGCGTCTATATATCCCGTAAAGGTCGTGGGGTCATTCGTCGAGTTCCCGCTTCCCAACCCTATATTATAAAGGTTCGGGAAGTTATATACTATAGTCTTAAGGTCAAATTCGTCTGAATGAAGCTTCACAAAAGGCGGGAAAAGACATATATGGTCCGGATCCGCGTGGGTGATCATCCAGGTGACCTGAGGCTTTTCACCCTCGGGCGTCTTTCTGACAAGGAAATCCCAGAGAGCTGCCATATCGGCCTCGTAGTCCCTGTAGTAGGACTGCTCCACCTTCTCGCCCGCGTCGTTGGTATAGCTGTAAGTCAGAGGGGTGCTTGTTCCCCAGCCTCCGTCTATGACCACAAAGCTGCCGTCGGCAAGCTGGATCACGTTGCACTGGACGCTCGCACTCATACCGATCTCCGAGACGGAAGGCTCAGCCTTTTTCTCAAAATCGGTCACCGCAGCCTCCGGTCCGAGATACCTCAGCTTTCCGTACACCAGTCTGAATTCGTGCATGGCGTAAAAATAATTGCAGTGCACCAGCGTATCGCCCTTGGTAAAGGTGGTGAAGCGGTTGTTCATGATGTCGTTTTCCTGAAAGAGAGTATAACCCGCATCCTTCAGCTTCTGCTCATATGCAGCGATCTCGGCATCCGCACTTGCCTTATCCATGTCGGAATAAATGATCTGGTAATTATCGGAGCCGCAGTCATGGACGTCCGTGATCTCTCCGCTTGCCGTCTCAAATTCCGGCACCGTCTCAGAGATGGCGCACACGTTCCTGCCGCCCAGGCTCTCTGCCGGCAGGACGAAAGAGCCGTCCGCCTGCTTTGTTATCTCGTTCCTCAAAACAGAGCTGACCTCCTTTGCAAACTCTTCTGCGCCGAGCGATATATACAGACCGCCGTCGTCCGCGGCAAGCTCATACTGCGTATAAGTTATGCCCGGATCCGTACCGCCAAGTCCCGCAAGCTGCGCGGCCGTACCGATGTGGATGGCTTTTCCGCCCTCCGGTGCGGC
>CAMOQY010000095.1 GCA_946623295.1 uncultured Lachnospiraceae bacterium
CTTATAATCCAATATGTATTTTTTTATAATTTTTATAACTCACCAGCTATACCTGGCTGGCCTTTAATAGTGATTGCTGCGTTTTTTATTGATATATCACTTTTTTTATATTATTATTGTACATATAACTCTTGAGCAATATATTACACGCGATCACATACAGGAGGCGCATAATGTTTGAGCTTAAAAACTATGTAATGGAAATCTCCAAAGCCGGCAGCTTTTCCCAGGCTGCTAAAAATCTCTTTATTTCGCAGCCCTCGCTCAGCTCATCCATCAAAAGGCTTGAGGAACAGCTGGGCGACGAGCTTTTTGACCGCAGCGTCCACCCCATACAGCTGACTGAATGCGGCGAGGAGTATATACGCTCCGCGCGTTCCATAGATGAAATCGAAAAGAATTTTAACGTATATCTCGAGGAAAGCCGGCAGATCCAGACCGGCAAGCTTACGATCGGGGGAAGTCATTTGAATCTGTCCTATGTACTGCCGCCCCTGCTCAAGAATTTCCAGGCAAATCATCCCTCGATCGATATCTCTCTGATGGACGGTAATATCGACCTGATGCTGACCTTGCTCTCAAACGGAGAAATCGATCTGCTGGTGGACAGCTGCTCTCTCGACAAGGCTTACTACGAGGAATACAATTACCAGCCCGAAATGCTGCTGCTCGCTGTACCGGAAAACTACCCGTGCAATGAAAGAATGAAGGAATACCGTTTGAGCTACGAAGACATACTGAACAACGCCCACAAGGATCCCGGCAAACACGAGGCGCCTCCGCTTTCCCTGCTTGGCGACGCACCCTTTATTTATATGACCCCCGATACGGATACGGGCAAACGTGAGAAAAAGATCTTCCGCAGCGAAGGCTTCTACCCTCACTGCATTTTCACTTTCAGGCAGCAGCTTACGACCTTTCACATGGCCTGTCAGGGTATAGGATGCGCTATCATCAGCGATATGATAGTAAAAAGCGATATCTTCCGTCCCAGACTTTTCTTTTACATGCTTAGTGGAGAAGATAACGTAAGGTATATCAGGTTTTATAAAAAGAAAGCACGCCGCATGACCTATGCGATGCGTGCATTCCTTACGGACGCGGGAGTATTCTCAGACGATAATCAATGAATTATTACCTGCCATTTACATCGGATCTTCAATCCCAAGATCCCAGACGAGCCGCGAGAGCACGTATTTGTCGCGGATATCCTTCGACGCCTTAAAGAGTATCGCAAAAAGCTCCTCTTCTACTCCGATCTCCGCCAGGCGCGCGGGCGCTCCGACGCTGAGCAGGATATCCTCTATCTGCTTTGACGGAGGGATCTCCTCACTTATCACAGCCATAATATCGTCCCAGCGTGCGATTATTCTCTCAAGCCTCTTCGCATGCCTGGCAATATCGTATTTGCCCTCCTCTTTTTCAAGGGCGATCATCGGCTCCGCCGCGCCTCCGAGCAGACCGCGCAGCTCGTCATTCCATTTTCCGGCGTCAAAAGCGCACGCATGGGCGAGAGCCCTTTCGCGGTCGGGGCGGATCTCCCGAAGTCTCTCATAGAGGCGCGCTATGTAAAGCGTCGCGACGCCGCACTGTATGCCGTGAAGATCCCCGGGAGTGCCAAACTCCAGCGAGCGCATGTCTATCAGGTGCGATATGTAGTGCTCGTTCCCCGAGGCAGGGCGTGAAACTCCGGCGTACGCCATGGCTGCGCCGCAAAGGACCAGACCCTCAAATACCGCCTCCACGGCGCGGTCCTCCCTGCGCATGAGCGATCCACTGTTTTTTACGCATTTATCCAGCGCCAGGCGGACCATGTCAGCTATGGCGGGACAGTAATACTCATCGTTTATGATATGGCTGATGCGCCACTCGCAAATGCTCACGTACTTGGCCAGCATATCTCCGAGTCCCGCAGCAAGCATACGGTCAGGCGCCGTCTTCAATATATCCGTATCCCCGATTATAACATCAGGCGCGCAGGTGGGGAGCGAGACCTTCAGCCCATCCCTCTCCATGGATGACGATGCCGAAGCAAAAGCGTCGCACGAGGGCGCGGTCGCGACCATGACATACGGCCTGCCGGTTAGATGCGCAAGTATCTTGCCTATATCGCAGAGGACTCCCGAGCCGACGCTGACTATAGCGTCACACCGACTGTCATAGTGCTCGACGGCGGAGCCGACGAATTCCTCCGAAGGTTTCGGACAAACGCCAAATACAAAGGGTACGGCCTCCATCCCAGAACTCCCGATCAGCTCCGCAGCGCCTTTCCCGGCCACCTCATATGTCACGGGATCGGACATTACAAACACGCGCCTTGCGCCATACCTGGCGAGGACCTCTCCGAGGCGCGATATCGCGCCTTTCCCTGTGATCACATCATTAACTGTAGTGGAATGCGTGCGGCCGCAGCTGCACGAAAAGCTTCTCCTGATAGCAAAATCCGACATATTTCGTTGATCTCCTCCCGCGCGGATGCGGGTCCTCAGATGCAGTCCTCCTGCACTGCAGAAAATACGTGCGCGATTATCCTGACACTATGCTGATATAGTCCCGGCGCTGATCGGTAACTGCATAGACCGTGACCGTCATCTCCTCTTTGTTTACCTTGAAATACCTGCTGTAACCAACAGATAACCAACAGTCATTGACTTGTTGGTTATCGTAAGCTATCATGACCGGCATATCTCGCGGTGAAAGCAGAGTACTTGAAAACGGCATCAGATATCTGAATGTCGCGGAATATCTTAAAAGCCTATAAAGCCTTACATCCCGGCAAGCAGCTTTTTGCCTTCTGATACGATATACTCGGCGGTTCCGGCGCGGAAGGGTGACGACCTGGTCTCGTAGCCTCCCTCGTCGTAGTGCTCCTGCATGGGGAAATATCCCTCGGAGCCGTTGGCGTTTGAGACGGGCAGGATCATGGCCCAGCCTTCCGTATTCCTGATGCCGAGGCCTATGCCCGTGAAGGGCTCGCCGGGGATTCCGACGATGGCTACGTCTCCTATCGCGATCCCGGCCATCGTCATATCAAAGGACTCGGGGCCGTTTTCGAGCCTGACCATGCGCTCGGCCTCGGCGACGACGGTGGTGACCATCATGCCTTCGTAGCCGAGCTCGTCATCCCTGCCTGCCATATGCAGCTCGTGGATGCGGTGCGCCTCGGGGATCTGTTCGGGGGTAGGGATATTTGCAGGTACGCTGATAGTGCGCGTAAGCGCGGCGATGTAACCCGGCTCCGTATAGGTGACCTTGTCGAATATCCGGAGCATGGCTCCCGCCACATATCTGCCGTACCAGCGTGAATGATGATAACCTCTGACCACGTCGTCAAAATCCCAGAAGGTATCGTTGAACCAGCCTTCGTCGGCAAACATCGGCATGACGCCCACGTCGCCTTCGGCGCCGTTTGTGAATATGACCTTTGTATCGGGGATGGTCCTCTCGAAGGTGCGGCGCATAAAGCCCGGCCAGTCGGCGGATATCTTGTTGCCGCCGATGGAATCGGGATGAGCGCCGTAGTTGACGAGCACTATGGTATCGGCTCCCTCGCGGTCAAAGCGCAGCAGCCCGAGACGGTGGTCCATCGCGACCTCCTCGGCCGCGTTTTCCGGATTGTTGATGCCGGGGTTCGTGCGGATTGTGCCGTCCTTCATGCGGACACGGCGGCAGTGCGACAGGTCGCACTCGGTTACTCCGCGCCCGAAGCGGGCGGGGCGAAGGTCCGCGATGGCGGCCTTTGCTGCCTCGGCAGTCCATTCCAGAAGTGACCTGAAGTAGCCGCTGATAAGCGGATCCTCATGGTCGTGGCGGCAGATCGGGCTGGTATGCGTATGAGTGCAGCAGATAAACACGTGGTCGAGCGCAAGGCCCGCCGCCTCTGCTGCTGACTGCCTCAGCAGGATCATGCTGCGCTCGGCGATCTGGCACAGGTCCATCGCGAGGAGCAGTATCTTCTCTCCGTTAAGCTCCAGCGCGAGACCGTTGATCTCGAGATGGTCGAGATAACCTTCCGTTTTGCGCACGATGAAATATCCGTCGATCCCGACTCCGAGGGCCGGGTCTATAACTGTTCTGGAAAAGCCTGCTGATAATGGCATAAAACTACCTCCGTGTCTGAACGTCTTTCATTTGTCTGTGATTATACATAAACGCGGCTGATATGTAAATAATATTTGTGTAATTGAAAGCAATATTATCTGTTAGGAAATTTTTTATTTGTCATTTTGCAAGAGAAAGTAGGTATCCGGGGGCTTTTTACCTCAGGCGACGTATTGCCTTTTTTTTGCGCAAATGTTATTATTTCACGTGTTCCGTGATCGCGGCGTGCCGCGGCTATACCTTGGAAACATCCCGGTGCTTTATTCTGATCCAACGGAGGAAATGCGGATGGGCAGTCTTTTTAATACCGAAAACCGCTTCTGGCAGTTTATGAACGAAGTGGCGGACATGATCATTCTCTCGATGCTGTGGCTTGTCTTCTGCATTCCCATCGTCACTATCGGCCCGGCCACCACGGCAGTCTACTACGTCATGCTGAAAAAGGTGGGCGACGAATCCGACGAGAGTCCGTGGACTCTTTTCTGGCGTTCTTTCAGGCGCAATATAAAGCAAGGGATCGTGATCGGCCTTATCTATACCGCGCTCGCCGTCGTAATTTATATCGATATACGTTTTTACGCACACGCGCAGGGCAGCCTCCGTCCTCTCCTCGGGTCAATGACCGTGGTCTTCGGCGGGATGCTGCTCCTGATGATGCCTTACGTGTTCGGACAGCTCGCCCGTTTTGAAAACACGATCCGGAAGTTTTTTGTCAACTCATTCTATCTGGCTCTGAGGCATATCATCCGTTCGGTACTGATGGCCGCCGTATTGGTGCTCGGAGTTGCGGCCCTGCTCTACTACCCGGTGCTGATCGTCGTTGTCCCGGCGCTTGTCATACGTGCGTGCGCATGGTTTCTGTCGAGGAGCTTTGAGCAGCATATGCCCAAGGAGGACGCGCAGGAAGACGATCTCTCCGAAACTCCGGACGATCATACGGAAGCGGACGATACTAAGGAAGAGGAAAACGAATAATGAAGACGTACGTATCGATCAGAAAAAAAGAGGGACTCAGCTGGGATGACGTACCATCCGTAGAGCTGACGGAGCGCTACCGGACTACGCCTGACGGGATCCGCGCCAGGGCGCAGCTCATCTGGAGCGATGACGCGCTCTGCGTCCGCCTGCGGGCGGCGGTTCCCGACATCCGCGCCGAGGAGCGCGGAGAGCTGGGAATGCCCTGCGAGGACAGCTGTCTGGAATTCTTTTTCTGCCCCGTACCGGGCGATGCGAGATATTTTAACGTGGAATTTAATTTCAACGGCTGCGTATATCTGGGCTTTGGCACCGGTCTCTCCGACTTAGTGAGACTCCTGCCCGAGGGAGGCGCAGAGGCGATACTGTGCCCCGAGATATCAAGGACCGGCGAGGGCTGGGAGATCTCCTACCGCGTGCCTCTCGGCTTTATCCGCAGATTCATGCCGGAGGCAAGATTCACGGCAGGAATGCAGCTTTCCGCCAATTTCTACGCGTGCTCCGACCTCTCGCAGCCGCCCTACTACCTCTCATGGAGTCCTATCGAGGGCGAGCCCTTTTCCTATCACCGCAGCGAATGCTTCGGAAAGCTGATCCTGAGCGAATGATATGCCCGTGAAAGCACCTGAGTGAGGACCTGGCTCCTGCGGGCAGAAGCAAAAGCAGTGTCTGCACGGATCCGTAAAAAAGACCGGGAGGCATCAGTCGCCTCCCGGTCTTTTTTTGCGACGATATAAGACTTTCAGGATCTCATCAGTCTCTCTATATCCTCACGCCGCGCAAGTCCGGCGCAAAAGGCGCTCGCGCTGCCCGCCGCACACCCCAGGCGCAGCGCATACTCATGATCTCCGCTCTCAAGAAATCCCGCCAGGAAACCTGCAACCATGGAGT
>CAMOQY010000096.1 GCA_946623295.1 uncultured Lachnospiraceae bacterium
TCATACACTCCGCTTTTTGCGAGGCGCGGGACGAGATGCATATTACCTCGGAGGAGCTTCTTCCGAGAGCTTTTTCACATCTTGCGGACTCCGGGATATTCTCGGGCGCGAACGTGGTTTTTGACGGTTTTGCCGGGTTCACGCCGGTCCAGTTTGAGTATATCGGACTGATCATAAAAACAGCTCAGGAGACCGTCTTTTCATTTACTCTGCCGGGAGATGAAAAGATCACGGCTTCGCCGGAACCGAGCGAGCTTTTCTATCCTTCCAAAACGGCAATCGACAGGATCATGAAGCTGGCTGAACACGCAGGCATAGTCTGCAGGATCGACCGCTTTGACGATGCGCCTGCGCTTCCAAAGGCAGACGAGCTTGTTTTCCTTGAAAAAAACGTACTCAGGACAGGCACCGGGGCTCAGTACGCGGGCAGCTCGGATGCAGTCAGGCTCTGCTCCTGCCTGAATCCCGCACAGGAGCTTGCCATGGTCACTCACGAGATCAAAAGGCTTGTGAGAGAGGGCGGCGGAAGACTGCATTACCGCGATATAGCGGTAGTCGCGGGCGCGCTGAATGAAAATGCATATATCATAAAGGACGCCTTCAACAAGGCGCAGATCCCCTATTACATAGATGCAAAGACCGGTATCCTCGGCAATCCGCTTACCGTTTTTACGCTGGGAGCTATCGATGCCGCTGTGGAATCTTTTTCCTATAGATCGGTTTTCCGCTATCTGAGATCCGGTTTTTCGGACGTGAGTGCGCAGGAGCTTGACGAGCTGGAAAACTATGTGCTTGGGACCGGTATAAAAAGCTTTAAACGCTGGTCGGAGGCATTTAAAAAGAACAGCTACAAATACCATCCTGACCTGGATATGGAAAGGCTTAACGATATAAGAGAACGCGCTGCAGGCGCGCTTATATCATTCAAGAAAAGCTTTTCATCCGCAAAGACTGTCTCCGGGAAGGCTGCAGCTCTGCGGCAGCTGTATGATACGATGTCTGTCAGTGAAAAACTGGCGGATATGTCGGAGAACTTTAAAGCGGCGGGAGACGATATCAAGGCCTCGGAATACCGTCAGGTCTTTGACTGCATGGAACATATCCTGGGAGAATACGAAAAGCTTCTCGGCGATGAAGTGATATCCGCCGGAGATTTTAGAGATGTGCTTGTCTCGGGCCTGTCCGAAAAACGTATAGGCGTTCTGCCCGCGCGTCTTGACGAGGTCCAGATAGGAGATATCAGACGCAGCCGCAGAGGCTATGTAAAGGTACTGTTTTTTATCGACCTTAACGACGGGATCGTCCCCGCTTCTCCGGCCGGAGGCGGAATGCTCAGCGATGAGGACAGAGAGCTTCTTTCAGGCGGCAGCGACCCGATAGAGCTCGCGCCATCCGAGCTCCAGAATTCATTTGATGAGCGCTTCCATATCTACGAGCTTGTATCCAGCCCCACGGAGCTGCTTTACCTTGCATGCAGCAGGCTTGATATGAAAAACTCCGCCTTAAAGCCTTCGGTGCTTTTTAAGGAGATCGCCGGATTATTTAAGGACAAAAAGGAAATGGTTTATTCGCCTGCCCTGATCGATTCGCTGGAAAGCCCGTACGAGGGGCTTCACTATCTCTCCGGTGTGCTCTGCAGCGGAAAGGAGCTCGATCAGGCGGATAAACAGCTTGTATCCTCACTGAAGGAAGCCGGTTTTGACGATGTCATAGATATCATTCTGGATGGCGCGTTCTTTTTCTACGGCGGCGACAGACTTTCAGCGGGCAGCGTGGAGGAACTGTACGGAAAAACTCTCCACGGCAGCGTTTCTTCGCTTGAAACCTTTGAAAAATGTCCCTACTCCTACTTCCTTAAATTCGGTCTCAAACTCAGGGAAAGGGATACTCATGAGTTCAGCCCGATAGACCGGGGCAATTATTTCCATACGGTACTGGAGCACGTATTCAGAGAGTACACAAAAGACGGAAAAGAGGCCGATGCCGACGAGCTGACGGACACGGGGATAACGATGGCCGAGGAAAAAGTCGCGGCTGCCGATCACACCGATCCCGAGACCGGAAGCGGCAAAAACCGCTACCTTCTGAACCGGTGGAAGAACGTTTCCAGAAGGCTGGTGCACGCAATGCTGGAGCTGCAAAATGAAAGCGGCTTCCGGACCGAAGGGATCGAACGCAAGTTTGATCGCAGAACGATCCCGCTCTCCGACGGCGGAGCGCTGGAGATGTCCGGCCGGATAGACAGATATGACGTACGCGAGACCGCTGAAAACAGACAGCTGCGGATCATTGATTACAAATCCTCCGGCATGGCGCCTGATCCGGATATGATACGGGCCGGTATCTCGATGCAGCTTCCGGAGTATCTCTCCGTGGCGCTTGAAGAGGAAAGAAAGCTCTACCCTGAAACGAAAGCAGAGGGGATCTACTATTACAATACCAGCGACACCAAGTCCCAGGCTTCGGTCGATAATGATTCGGACGGTTCTCTCGGCGAAAAGGAAATCTCAAAAGGACTTACCGCCGACAAAGCCGATCTTGAGGAGCTCGCGCGCATCACACGGGATAATATCGCAGATGCCGGCAGCCGCATCCTGTCAGGCGAGGCTGACATAAGGCCGTATTATGATTCAGAAAACAAAAACGCCTGTACGTACTGTCCCTATATAAACGTATGCGGTTTTGACAGGAAGCTGCCGGGGTATAATTACAGAAGAATAGAAAAGGAAGCAAAAGCCGCAAAAAAAGGAAAGGAGATAGAGGATGCCGGAGATAAAACTTAATCCCAGCCAGAAGGCAGTCGTGGAACATTCCGGCTCGAATCTTCTCGTTTCCGCCGGAGCAGGGAGCGGCAAGACCTTTGTATTGACGCAGCACGTCATGCATTTGATAACAGATCCTCAAAGACCTGTAGATATAGACAGGCTGCTTATAGTCACTTTTACCAAAGCAGCAGCGGCGGAGATGCGCGAAAGGATATCGGGAAGTCTGAAAAAGCTCCTGAATGCCTCTCACGAAGACCCTTTACTGCTCCGGCAGAATTCGCTTATTCCAAAAGCACAGATATGCACTATCGACAGCTTTTGCAGCAGCCTGCTGCGGGAGTTCTTTCAGTCGGCCGATCTGGACCCCGACAGCCGCGTCGCTGAGGCAGGTGAGCTCAAGCTCCTGCGCAGAGATGCTTTTGACAGGGTCATGGAAAGAAAATATGATTCCGGCGATCCCGGCTTTATCGCTTTCATGGATTCGTATACGGGAGACAAGGATGACGAGGATCTGTTTGACCTGATCGACAGATTTCTCAATAAAGTTCTGTCTAAAGCTGCGCCGCGTGATTACCTGGATCAGCTTGCGGAGAAAACGAAAGTGCGATTCGCATCCCTTGATGATGCGGCGCTTCTGGGCCGTGCTGTCGGCGAGCTGAAGGAAATTGCCGCTGACAATATTCAGATCATAGATGACCTTAGTCCGCAGCTTGCCGGAGGAAAGTACGAGGATACAATAGAGCCGGATATTGAACTGTGGGAAAAAGTAAAAAATCTGGATTCTTACACCTCTTATCTGGATCTGATCGAATGGATAGCCGGAGAGGGCCTTGGGCGTAAGAATACTTTTGTAAGTAAAAGTCGGAGCAAAAAAATTGACCCCGGACCCTGTGACGACCTCTATGATGTGATCCGCGAAAAGATGAAGGATGCTTTTGCGGACGCAAAGAAGAATGTTTACGTCGGCAACAGACAGCGCCTGCTTGAGCTGATAAACGAAACAAATGAACGTATGTCTGCGCTTGCCGGTCTTCTTTCAGACTACTATCTTGAGTATCAGAAAACGAAAAGAGAGCGCAATGTCATCGACTTTTCCGATATAGAGCATATGGCGCTGAAGATACTCAGTGAGAATCCGGATATAGAGCTTAGAATGCGCCGGCGCTACGACGAGGTGATCATCGACGAGTATCAGGACAGCAACGACCTCCAGGAGGCTATTCTTTCCTGTATCTCCAACGGCTCAAATATGTTTATGGTAGGCGACGTCAAGCAGAGCATCTACGGGTTCAGAAATGCGAATCCCGCGCTGTTTATGAATAAAAACAGGGAATTCAGGCAGGATCCCTCAAAGGGCAGGGTGATCGATCTTAAGGAAAACTACAGGTGCAGAAGCCAGGTCGTGGACTCCGTTAACGAGGTTTTTGACCGTATCATGACAGAACGCTGCGGAGGAGTGGATTACAGAAACAGCGCGCGGCTCGTGTACGGAGCTGATTATCCTGATATCGACCATGACAGATACAAAAGCGAATACATGATCCTGGAGAGCAGCAATACATCAGCGGATCTTATCAGGTCGGAGTCCCTGATGATAGCGCAGCGCATCAAAGATTTGACAGATCCTGCCGATCCGCTGACTGTCAGGGACAAGAGCAACGGAGAACTGCGCCCGGCGCGTCTTTCGGATATCGTTATCCTTGTCAGGAATCTCAAGGGAGACGGACAGATATTGCTTAAGACCCTGAATGAACAGGGGATCGATACCGTCCTTGCCAAATCAAGCGGTTTTTATGACACGTACGAGGTCAATCTGATCCTTGACTGGCTCAGGATCATAGATAATCCCCGTCAGGATATACCGCTTGCCGCTGTGCTTGCGTCGCCGACGGCGGGCTTTGACGCGGATGAGCTGGCTGCCCTGCGCGCCGGAGATGAAAAAAAGGATCTTTATGAGCTGCTCGGAACCAGCGGCGATCCGAAAGCGGCGGACTTTATAAAGCGCCTCGAGTACTACCGGAAGATATCGGTCCATATGCCTGTCTATGAGCTTATCGATAAGATAATCATCGACACGCGCTTTGATTATTACGTAAGTTCGCTCAACGGATCCGGCTCAAAGCTTATCAATCTCGAAATGCTCAAAGAGCTTGCAAAGAGCTACGAGGCGTCATCCTACAGCGGGATCTTTGATTTTAACAGATATGTCGAGGAGCAGAAGAAATACGACGTCGAGCAAAGCGAAGGCAGCTCTCTTTCCGAAGAGGAAAACGTAGTAAGGATAATGACCATCCACGCCAGTAAAGGGCTGGAATTCCCGGTGGTTTTTCTGAGCAGGATCAACAAAATGCTGTCTAAATCATCTAAATCAACGGTGCTGATCAATGATGATCACGGTCTTTGCGCGGACCACGTTGACCCGGACAGGTCCGTAAAGACGAAGCTCGTTTCTTTTACCGCGGCCAGGACAGCCGAAAAGGAAAAAGATATTGACGAGGAGCTGCGTATCCTGTACGTAGCCATGACCCGCGCCAGAGAAAAGCTGATCGTCACCGCGTCGAAGCGCTCTTCCTATTTGTCTGAGTCATGGAGCATGCTGGATAGTATCCCGGCAGGTGTGATCCACAGGGCGGCTTATCATAATGATCTTATCGCCCTTGGTATCGGCACGTCCCCGGCTTACTGGGATATAAGCACGGTCACCGATGAAGATCTCGGCAGATACGAGGAGGTCATGGCAGCGGGGACCCGTATGCAGCGCGCGGCCATAGATATTATCCCGGCCGGCCGTACGTATGATAATGCGGTCAGGGAGATGCTGGACGGGCGCTTCAACGGAGTCTATTTCAATTCGGAGGCGGAGCCCGTAAGGGCCGGATACTCGGTATCCGAGCTGAAAAAACTGTCCGAGACCTTTCTTTCGGGGCAGCAGGACGATATGGGGCGCGTGGCCGCTCTTGCGCCCGAACAGGTCGGGATGGCACCTGCAGGCAAAGAAGAGCTGCCCGATCCAGGCAGGAAGGCTTACGATCCGGCGCTCGCCGCCGAGACAGGCACGGCATACCACTTGATATTTGAAAAGCTGGATCCCGAAAGAGGAGCCGACGCAGAATATATCTCGGATCTGCTGGACGGTTTTGTATCGGCAGGACTGATATCGCCGGAAGCAGGCAGCAGGATCAG